>CANFCX010000157.1 GCA_947445225.1 Rhodospirillales bacterium | reverse complement strand
CCGCTGTCGAGCGTGCAGATGACCAGATCGGGATTGAGGATCTCGATGTCGTGTCCGGTTTCGATGCGTCCGGCGGTGATTTCGCCAGGGCCGGTGGCCTTCAGCGTCATGCGCTTGGGGCCGTCGCCATGCATGCGAAGCGCGATCAATTTGATGTTCAGAACGACGTCGGTCACATCCTCCCGAACCCCAGGGATGGACGAAAATTCATGAAGCACGCCATCGATCTGCACCGAAGTCACCGCCGCGCCCTGAAGCGACGACAGCAAGATGCGGCGTAGGGCGTTGCCCAGGGTTAGCCCGAAACCACGCTCCAACGGCTCGGCGACGATCGTCGCGACCCGCTTGGGGTCGTCGCCGGCATCCACGCCAAGCTTGTTGGGCTTGATCAGCTCCGTCCAATTCTTCTGGATCACGGGAACGACCTCTTCAAAGAGGCGCGCTCGACGATGGCGCGCGTCACGTTATTTGAACGCCCGGGCGAATTCGGCCCCCGGGCCCGCTTCCGTTATACCCGGCGCCTCTTGGGCGGCCGGCAGCCATTGTGAGGAATCGGTGTCACGTCGCGGATCGAAAGGATGCTGAACCCGACGGTCTGCAAAGCCCGCAACGCCGATTCGCGTCCGGCGCCAGGACCCTTGACCTCGATTTCGAGGGTGCGAACCCCGTGTTCCATGGCCTTGCGCCCGGCATCCTCCGCCGCCATCTGGGCGGCGTAGGGGGTCGATTTGCGCGACCCCTTGAACCCTTGCGTCCCCGACGACGACCACGCGATGGTATTGCCCTGCGCGTCGGTAATCGTGACAACGGTGTTGTTGAACGAGGCGTTGACGTGCGCGACGCCGGAAGTGATGTTTTTCCGTTCGCGGCGGCGCGGCCGCGCGACGGTTGCGGTCTTAGCCATTCTCGCCCCTTATTTCTTCGCGATCTTCTTGCCAGCGATGGCGCGCGCCTTGCCTTTGCGCGTGCGCGCATTGGTATGGGTGCGTTGCCCACGGACCGGCAGCCCTTTGCGATGACGCAAGCCGCGATAACAGCCCAAATCCATCAAGCGCTTGATGTTCATGGCAATCTCGCGGCGGAGATCACCCTCGACCTGATAATCGCGGTCGATGACCTCACGGATACGCAAGATTTCGGCATCGGAAAGCTGCTGGACCCGTTTGGCTTCGCCGATGCCAACCTTGGTGCAGATCTCACGCGCCCGGGTCTCGCCGATGCCATAGATGTAGCTAAGCGCGATGACGACGCGTTTCTGTGTCGGGATATTGACGCCAGCGATACGCGCCACGCTCTACTCCTTAAGCAAGGTTATAAACAGAGAAAAGCGACTCGACGTGACGCCTCCGCCACCGAGGGAAGCGCATTATAGGGAACGCCGAAGTCAAGTCAACTCCGTCATGAATCATTTGTACCGTAGTCATGCGCGGGGAAGATCCAATACCGCGCGAATTTCCCGCGTCACGTCATCCATGGGCGCCATCCCATCGACGCGCCGCAGCAAGCCGCGATTCTCGTAATAGGGCAAAATCGGCGCGGTCTGTGCGTGATAGGCGGCCAGACGCGCCTTGACGGTTTCGGCATTGTCGTCGGCGCGGCGATTGAATTCGGTCGAGCCGCAGGAATCGCAACGCCCCTTAACCTTGGGCTGGCTATAGGTGTCGTGGTAACCGGCGCCGCATTTGGCGCAGCTAAAGCGGCCGGAGATGCGGTCGACCAGGGCGCCATCGACGACCACCATCTCGATCACATGTTTCAGCGTCTTGCCCGAGGCCGCCAACATGCGATCGAGCGCTTCAGCCTGAGGCACGGTACGGGGAAAGCCATCGAGGATGAACCCCTTGGCACAGTCGGGTTGGCTGACACGTTCGCCGATCATGGCGATCATGATTTCGTCCGGTACCAGCGCGCCGGCCGCCATGATCGCTTTCGCCTTACGGCCAATCTCGCTGCCGGACGCCACCGCGGCGCGCAGCATGTCGCCGGTTGAAAGCTGCACGAGGCCACTTGCGTCCTGTAGTCGCTTCGCCTGCGTGCCCTTGCCGGCGCCCGGCGGACCGAGCAGGACGATATTCATCCCTTCCTGCCCCTCAGCTTGGATTTCTTGATCAAGCCTTCATATTGATGGGCGAGCAGGTGGGAGTGAATCTGGGCCACCGTGTCCATGGTGACGCTGACCACGATCAAAAGGCTGGTGCCGCCGAAATAGAAGGGCACGGAATAACGCGAAATCAGAATTTCCGGCAGCACGCAGACGATGGACAAGTAGGCCGCGCCAACAACGGTGAGCCGGGTCAGAACATAGTCCAGATAATCGGCAGTGCTCTTGCCGGGACGAATGCCGGGGATAAATCCGCCGTATTTGCGGAGATTGTCAGCGGTCTCGGCCGGATTGAAAACGACGGCCGTGTAGAAAAACGCGAAGAACACGATCATCGCCACGTAGAGCACGATGTGGAGCGGCTGGCCGACGCTGAGGAGCGCCGTGGCCTCCTGCAGCCAATCGGGGCCCTGGCCGGAAACAAAACTCGCGGCCGTCGCCGGGAGCAACAGAATGGAACTGGCGAAGATCGGCGGGATCACGCCCGCTGTGTTCAGCTTCAGCGGCAGATGCGAGCTTTCGCCGCCGAACATGCGATTGCCGACCTGGCGTTTTGGATACTGGACGATGATCCGGCGCTGGGCGCGTTCCATGAAAACAAGGAAAAACACCACGCCGACGGACATGACCAACAACAGGATGATGAAAAACGTCGACAAGGCGCCGGTGCGGCCAAGTTCGAGTGTGTTGGCGATCGCGAGCGGCAAATTGGCGACGATGCCGGCAAAGATAATGAGGGAGATGCCGTTGCCGACGCCGCGGGCGGTGATCTGTTCGCCCAGCCACATCAAGAAAACGGTGCCGCCGGTCAGCGTGATCACCGTCGTGGCGCGGAAGAAGAATCCGGGGTCGAGCACGGCAAGGCCGGTGCTGCCGCTCATGCTCTCGAGCCCAATGGCGATGCCGATCGACTGAACCGCGGCAAGTCCGACCGTGCCGTAGCGTGTGTATTG
>CANFCX010000156.1 GCA_947445225.1 Rhodospirillales bacterium | reverse complement strand
GTAACGCCCGCTCGGCCTCGGCCGCATATCGCGGGCGCTTTCTGGCCAAGTGCAGCTTGGCCCAATCGGCAATGAGTGCGTCCAAGGTGAAGCGGGCTTCCTCCCTCGCAGCCGCCAGCGCATCCCGTTGGCGTTGATCCTCCGCCTTCGCCGCTGCCCGCTCGGCCGCTGGGTTGATACCCTGGGCGATTCGACCCAGCCGGGCGCGCGCCGCGCTCCGCGCCTGTTCCACCGTAATCGCGCCCCAAGTGCCCAACGGCTCCCGCAGCTTCCGGCAGGTGGCGGCATCGGTCCACTGGACGATGAATGAGACATTGCCCGAAGCGGTCGCCCGGACCCCAAGCCCACGGCATTCGGTATCGAAGGCCATCCGATCCTTGGCGCCATCCGCAGGGCGGAACGTCTTAAGGAAAGTCTCGGTCAGTTTTGGCATGGCCCGCTTACTCCATTTTGCGGACCCCATGCGGACCCGGCAGGGAGGTCCGCAACGGGTCCGCATGGCGTCTTGTGGCGCCATCTTATTCTGCGGACCCAAAGAAAAGCAAGGATTTTGGCGGGTTTGGGCGGTTAGACGCGGCGCGTGGCGGTGGCGGTTTTCTTATTCGTAATCAGTAGGTCCACAGTTCAATTCTGTGCGCCGGCACCAGACCCTAACTGCATCCTTTGATTTTCAGCCTGCACCAGCGACCCGCTACGGGTCACCTGCGCAGTGGCCACGCAGTAGCAACCCGCAACCCGCAACCCGCGCCGGTCCCGATGCCCTGCGAGGGAAGCCGCCAGACTTAACTTGATTGACTTGACTATTTTCGAGCCGGCCAGACTCGGGGGCCATCGCGACTTTGCCCGCCGTGTCCGCCGAAGCTCCGGAAGGACCCGTGAGCCTCCTTGCGGGTGCGGAATCGCCGAGTTCACCGCCGGTCGGGGCCAACACCCATCATGCCGGCCCACCTCGCCGCCGACTCGGCCTTCATAGGTCCTTCCCGGCACCTGGCGAACACGGCGAGCAAAGGCGTCGAAGCTCGGTAGTGCGTTCGCTCAACGGCGGCGAACACATTGAACACCGTGAACGCGACGATCGGACAGGATGTCCGGACGCCGCGACCATCCCCGATCGGCCTGGCACTCAATGCTGCCGGCCATCACCAGACGGGTTAGGTCACGCCCCCGTAGATATGCGTCGCATGCATATCTACGCGTGCTTCGCATATCTACCCTTCTACCCTCTGACATACCCCATGTGTTCTAGGTGTTCTCGTGTTCCATTGATATTTCATGCAATATTGTCAATAGTTTATATAGGAACACGTAAAGCTGTAACCCTATCCGCATGTGTTCCACGGCACACATGAAGGCCAGGACCACGCCTCACATGGCATGGATCATGTGTTCCTGGCGTGCTCGGTTCTGGTGGCGCGAGGATCTGCCAGAACCAAGAGATATGCAAATATTGCATGTATTATGAAAACCGAGGCCATCCCGACGGACCCATGGCCCGGGCGGACAACGCGCTACAAATCGGGAAAATGACACCCCTCCTGCCCGCCAGGCCGGCGCGGCAGGGTCAAACGTCTCGCTCGGTGGCGCCGAGGATGCTGGATCTGATCTGATAAAGGCGGGCCTTCGGGTGCCCTGGCGGCGTGAAGCTGCCGGACGATCGCCCGTCCGCACTCGGGATCAGCAGCCCGCGTTCGATCAGAACCCGATTCGCCTTCTTCAGGTTGAGACCAACCAAGGCTTCCTTCATCGCATCCGGGCTGACGAAATACCGCCAGGCGGCCGTGCCATCGACCTCCACCGTCCACCGCCGCCATCCGGCACGGTTGACGGTGCGAAAGCGCTCCGCCGGCGGTTGCGGCTCCGCTGGAGCCTGGACTGCCGGATCGGGCGGCGGTGGCTCCTTCCACTCTTCGAACCGAGACCCACCGTGCCGGCCAATGAAATCGCGAAGCTGCATGACTGCGCTTGCATCCTCATAGGCGCCGGTGAAGCCCCTTTCATCCAGCCATGCCTGGAAGCAATCGGCGACCCCGTCCCTCGCCTCGGTCGCATCCCAGCCCGTGATTCCAGCCATGGTCGCGAGCTGCCCGGCGATCGCCACGATCGCAAAGCGGCGCGCGACGCTACCCACCTGACCGCCAGCATTCGGATGTGGTCTCAGCCAATCCAACACCTGGCCGTCTACCCACCGCCGAAGCTCCGCCGGAAACTCCGGTTCGCCGGCTACCCTTGCCATCAGGTAATCGAGGAACGCCGGTGCCGGAGCGCCGTAGCACCGTGCGGTCGCGTCGCGTAGCTCTTGCGTGAAGATTTCGGCCGAGGCCGCATCGTGCAGTTCCTCGAATAGGCCATGCCCCTTGCCAGCATCCGCCGGCACGTCGACCAAGCGGACTTGCTGGCCAGCCTGGATGTGCCGCCCGGCCTCGGCGATCTTGTCCGCCAGGGACGCCTCACCGGTCGAAAGGAAGAGCACACGGAACCGCGTCGGTGCCCGCAAGCCGCCACCGCGATCCGCCCTCGCCTTGCCGGCACCGTTCGCCAACATATAGGCCGTGTCGCCGACGTCCTTCGGATCGGCCTGCCCCAGCTCATCGAGCGGCAACAGCGTATCGCTGCATGCCGCGGCGATCCCCTCGACCGCGTTGCTGGTTGCCCGCCACTGCCGGATGTAGGCGCCAGCGCCGGTGCCAGGCTCGCCACCCCACACCGAGGCGGCCACGCGCAGCGCGGTCGTCTTACCCACGCGCGAGTCGCCGCGCAGGTGCAACCCGCCCCCTTCCTCGCCAGCCAATTCCAGAAGCGGACCGGCGAACGCAATCGAGGCCGCCAGAAGCAGTCGGGAATTGCCGACACATCGGGAGGCGACGGCGTCGCGCCACTCAGCCAACGTGCCCGAGCTGCCGAACGGCGCGGCCTCCCGCAGCCCTGCCTGATAAATGACCTCGACGGGAGAACTGCCGTAGGTTTTTAGCGGCAGGACGAACACGCGCACGCCGTCGATACGATGCCACCCGGTTCTGGTGACAACGCGCGCCCGCTTTGGCGAATCGATCCCCGAGAGATATTCCGTAAGCGCC
>CANFCX010000155.1 GCA_947445225.1 Rhodospirillales bacterium | reverse complement strand
AGTGGATCAGCTGGTGCATCTGGCCGGCATGGATGCCGCCGGAAGCGACCGGCATGCATTTGCGCATCGACGCCCAGTCCTGCTCGAAGAACAGGCCCTGCTCCAAATTGGCCGGCAGCTTGTCGCTGAGCAACGTCTTGTAGAATCCGCCGATCATTTGGGGGTCGCCCTCCAGCTTGCCGACAACCGTGCCGGCATGGATATGATCGACGCCCGCCATCCGCATCCATTTGCAGATGACGCGGAAGTTCATGCCGTGATTCTTCTGGCGCGAATAGGTCGAATTGCCGGCGCGGTGAAGGTGGAGAATCATGTCATTGGCGCGCGCCCATTTCGCCATCGACTGGATGGCCGTGTAGCCGACCACCAGATCGATCATGATAATGATGCTGCCCAGTTCCTTGGCAAACGCGGCGCGTTCATACATCTCTTCCATGGTGCCGGCGGTCACGTTGAGGTAGTGGCCCTTGACCTCGCCGGTCGACGCCGCGGCGCGGTTGACACCCTCCATGCAATAGAGGAAACGGTCGCGCCACCGCATGAAAGGCTGCGAGTTGATGTTCTCGTCATCCTTGGTGAAATCGAGACCGCCCTTGAGCGCCTCGTAGACGACGCGGCCGTAGTTGCGGCCGGACAACCCCAGCTTTGGCTTGGTCGTCGCGCCCAGCAGCGGACGGCCGAATTTGTCCATGCGTTCGCGTTCGACGACGACGCCGGTGGCCGGCCCCTGAAACGTCTTCAAATAAGCGACGGGGATGCGCATATCTTCGAGCCGCAGGGCCTTGACCGCCTTGAAGCCGAAGACGTTGCCGATGATCGACGCCGTCAGGTTGGCGATCGAGCCTTCCTCGAACAAATCGAGTTCATAGGTGATATAGGCAAAATATTGGCCCGGCGCGTTGGGCACCGGATCGACGCGGTAACACTTGGCGCGATAGACCTCGCAGGCCGTCAGGCGATCGGTCCACACCACGGTCCAGGTCGCGGTCGAGGATTCGCCGGCCACCGCCGCGCCCGCCTCGATCGGATCCACGCCTTCCTGAGGCGTGACCCGGAACAGGGCGATGATGTCGGTGTCCTTCGGAACGTAATTGGGTTCCCAATAGCCCATCTTGGCATAGGGAATGACCCCGGATTTGTAACGTTCCTTCTGAGTCATCGGTATGTCTTTGGCCATATTGCCCTCTTTCAAATTCCAAATAACGGATGTCGTCTCAGGCCGCGGCCGCCGACGTCGCGATGCGGGGGTCGAGCGCGCCCGAGCGATAACGGGTCGCCATGTCGGCCATCGGGATCGGCTTGATCTTCGAAGCCTTTCCGGCCGTGTTGAATTGCTGATAACGCTCCTCGCACACCTTCTGCATGGCGGCCGTGGCCGGCTTCAGGAACGAGCGGGGATCGAACTCCTTTTTGTTCTCCGCCAACGCCTTGCGGAGCTGGCCGGCGATGGCCATGCGGGTGTCGGTGTCGATATTGATCTTGCGCACGCCGTGCTTGATGCCGGTGACGATTTCCTCCACCGGGACGCCGAAGGTCTGCGGCATTTGCCCACCGAATTTATTGATGATGTCCTGAAGCTCCTGCGGCACCGAAGACGAGCCATGCATGACGAGGTGCGTGTTGGGCAGGCGGCGATGCAGCTCCTTCACGACGTTCATGGCGAGGATTTCGCCGGTGGGCTTGCGCGTGAATTTATAGGCTCCGTGCGACGTGCCGATGGCGACGGCCAGCGCATCGACCTTCGTGCGCTTCACGAAATCGACGGCCTGGTCCGGATCGGTGAGCAGCTGATCGTGCGACAGCTTGCCTTCGGCGCCGTGCCCGTCTTCCTTTTCGCCCTCTCCGCTCTCCAGAGAGCCGAGGCAGCCGAGTTCACCTTCGACGGAAACCCCGATGGCGTGGGCGACTTCGGTGACCTTGCCGCTGATCTTGACGTTGTATTCATAAGACGCGGGCGTCTTGGCATCTTCCTCGAGCGAGCCGTCCATCATGACCGAGGAGAATCCGTTGGCGATGGCCGACACGCAGGTATCGAGGTTGTTGCCGTGATCCTGGTGCATGCACACAGGTATGTCGGGATAGGTTTCGATGGCGCCCAGAACCAGATGGCGCAGGAAAATGTCGCCGGCATAAGTCCGGGCACCGCGGCTCGCCTGCAGGATGACCGGCGCGTCGGTGGCCTTGGCCGCCCGCATGATCGCCTGCACCTGTTCGAGGTTGTTGACGTTGAACGCCGGCACGCCGTAGCCGTGTTCGGCGGCGTGGTCGAGCAATTGCCGTAACGTCACGAGAGCCATGTGACTTCCTCCCTCATCGATTCAATGTTTTCGGCGCAGCGCGGCAACGCCGGGCAGATCTTTGCCTTCGAGCCACTCCAGGAACGCGCCACCCGCGGTCGACACATAGGTGAACGCCTCGGTGACGCCGGAGTGATTCAGCGCCGCCACGGTATCGCCGCCGCCGGCGACGCTCGCGATTTTTCCCGCCGTCGTCAGCCGAGCCAAGGCTTGCGCCACGACGACCGTCCCTTGATCGAAACCCTTGAGCTCGAACGCACCCAGGGGACCGTTCCAGACCACCGTCTTGGCCGTCCCGAGGCGCTCGACGATATGCTTGGCGCTCGCCGGCCCGACATCGAGGATCATCGAGCCGGTGGGCACGGCGCCGATGGGTACGATTTTCGACGGCGCTCCGGATTCGAATTTTTCGGCGACGACGGCGTCGACGGGCAAGACGATCTCGCATTTTCTAGCTTTTGCCTGCGCCAGGATATCGCGCGCCGTCGCCGCGAGGTCGCGTTCACACAGGGATTTGCCGACCTCCAGTCCTTGCGCGAACAAGAAGGTGTTGGCCATGCCCCCGCCGATAACGAGGATATCGGCCTTGGCGACCAGATTGGCGAGAACGGCGAGTTTGCTCGATACCTTGGCGCCGCCGACGATGGCCGCCACCGGCCGCGCCGGATTCTCCAGGGCGCGGTCGAGAGCGGTCAACTCCTCCTGCATCAAGCGGCCGGCGAAGGCCGGCAGATGATGGGCCAAACCTTCGGTCGATGCGTGGGCGCGGTGGGCGGTGGCGAAGGCGTCGTTGACATAGATCTCGCCAAGCCGGGCCAGGGATTGCGCGAAGGCGCGGTCGTTCCCT
>CANFCX010000154.1 GCA_947445225.1 Rhodospirillales bacterium | reverse complement strand
GATACGGCCAAATTCATCCGCCAGGGATGCGGGGAGCGCGGATCGAGCCTGGCCTATTTCGAAAACACCCTGCGTCATCTCGATGAATTGGGAATCCGCGACGACAATCTGCACCGCCTGCGCTCCCTCATCGACCCGGTCGAAGGGTTGAAAGATTAGGTGTCCGATCGCCACCTAGAAAAGGTCACAATCGCTCGTTAGTCTTCAGGGCAGAGGTGGACGCCATGGCAAAGAAACTCGAAATCGACCAGCGCATCGTCGACGCGGCCTTATCGCTTGCCGCGGAAACTCCGTGGAGCCGCGTCGCGCTCGCCGACATCGCCAAACGCGCGAAGGTTCCGCTCTCCCAGCTTTACGCGCTCTATTCCTCACGGTCGGCGATCCTTGCCGCCTTCGCCCGCCGGATCGATTCCGAGGTCCTCTCCGCCAAACCCGATGGCGGGAGTGAACCGCGCGATCGACTGTTCGACGTGATGATGCGCCGCTTCGACGCGCTCACCGCGCGCAAGCCCGCGATCAAGAGCATCGCGCGATCCTGCATCGGCGATCCCATCAGTGTGTTGTGTCATGGGCGCCAAGTCGTGCGGTCGATGGCCTGGATGATCGAAGCCGCCGGCATCCCGTCCGTGAGTATCGTCGGCGCGGTTCGCGCGCATGCGCTGGCGGCCATCTATGCCCGGACCTTGCGCGTCTGGCTGGCCGATGATGGCGCCGACATGGCCAAGACGATGGCGTCGCTCGATCGGAATCTCCGCCGTGCGGAATTCCTGTTCGCGCCGATGCGGGGCGGGGCCGCGCCCGCGGGCAGCGCGGCGGCATCGTGACCTGTCGCGCTCTCGCCGGGTGAGACTGAGTCTTGATGCGGCGCGCGGTCCATCCATGATAAAGTTGACACCGTTTTTGGTGTCGTTCTTAATGTCGATGCTGCACCGCAGCATTGCCGCAGCATAAATCCGCCGAGAGGGAGCGCCCGATGAAAAGCACAAATCCGTTTGGCGAGCTTGATATGACCAAGATGATGGCCGATTTCCGCATGCCGGGGGTCGATGTCGATGGCTTGATGGCAAGCCAAAAAAAGAATCTCGAAGCATTGACGACCGCCAACCGTCTGGTCGTGGAGGGTATGCAAGCCATTGCCCGTCGCCAAACGGAAATCTTCCGGCAGATGATGGAAGAATCGACATCGGCGATGAAGGGCATGATGTCCGGCGGCAGCAAGGAAGACGCCGCCGCCAAACAGGCGGACATGGCCAAGGACGCGTTTCAGCGCGCGGTGACGAATATGCGCGAACTCGCCGAAATGATCGCGAAATCCAATGGCGAGGCCTTTGACATCATCAATCGTCGCGTCAGCGAAAGCCTGGACGAGATCAAATCCACGGTCGGCAAGACTGGCGCCCGGCGCTAAAGAGCACGCCCGGCGCGCGCTCGCCTGGACCTAGGCGGCGCGCGGCGGCGGCTTATCCATGTCGAGCGTGCCGTCCTTGAATACGCGGCTCGCCAGAATGTCCGCGGGTGTGATCGTCACCAAATCCTTGACCGTCATGTTGCTGCGGACGCCGTCGAAAAGGCGCACCGCCTGACGCATGCGGCAGCGGTCGAGCGCGTTGCGGACACTGCGCGCATTGGCGAAGTGCGGAAGATTCATCCGGCGGACGAGATAGTCGCGGAAAACGGCAACCGCATCCGGGCTGAACCGGTACTGATCCCGCGCCAACATCAGGCCGCCAATCTCGATCAATTCATCCAGCGAATAGTCGGGAAAATCGATGTGGTGGGCGATCCGCGACGCCATGCCGGGATTGCTTTGGAAGAACTTTTCCATCCGGTCCCGATAGCCGGCCAGAATGACGACGAGATCGTCCCGCTGGTTCTCCATGATCTGCAGCAGGATCTCGATCGATTCCTGCCCATAGTCGCGTTCGTTTTCGGCCCGATAGAGGTAATAGGCCTCGTCGATGAACAACACGCCGCCCATGGCGCGTTTGAGGACTTCCTTCGTCTTGGGGGCGGTGTGGCCGATATATTGGCCGACGAGATCGTCGCGAGTGACGGCGACCAGATGGCCCTTGCGGACATAACCGAGGCGATGAAGGATTTCGGCCATTCGAACCGCGACCGTGGTCTTGCCCGTTCCCGGATTTCCGGTGAAGGACATGTGCAGGCTGGGGGTGCCGGCAGTCAGGTCGAAATGTTTGCGAACCCGGTCGACCAGGAGCAACGCGGCAACTTCGCGAATCCGCGCCTTGACCGGTTTGAGCCCCACCAACTCGCGGTCCAGCTTGTCGAGCACTTCCTGTACATTGGCGTCGCGAAAGGCCGCCTCCAGATCAATGGGCGTGTCTTCGCGCGAGGCCGGCGTTTGCGCGCCTTCGGGCGTATCGGTTGGTTTTTCCTTCATTGACAGCCTCCGGTGGCATGGGCGATGGGCTGCCGCCGCATCGGCCGGCCCCGTTCCCGGGAACCGGCGCGATCCAGCCTTCGACTAATAGCGGTCTCCCTCGGGTTTGTCGGTGGCGTAGCTGTGTATCGTGTATCGGATCGTACGCCCCGCGGCTTCCTGGCGGACTAAGCCGAAACCCGGCTCTTTCTTCGGGCGATTGACGATGAAGGAGATCGCCACGGTTTCCCGCCCCTTGGTGCTGTCATAGGCGTTCACTTTGACATAGTGATTGGGATAGGCCTTGCGGCAGGCGTTGACCTCGAGCATCGCGCCGGCGGCGTCCTTCAGATCGAACATCGGCAGGCCCCACATCTCCCAGTACGTATTGCGAGGATGCGGGTCGTCGGTGAATTCGACGTTGAGCGCCCAGCCATTGCGCAAGCAATAGTCGACCTGCGCCCGGATCTGCTCGTCGGTGAGATCGGGCAGAAACGAAAACGTTCCTTGAGTAAGTTTCATCGTTCGGTCTCCTCTTGCCGTCAGGCGACAGGTGTCGGCGTCGGCACGAAATCGGCCGTATCCGTCGATTCGTAATTGAAGGAGATGTCCTTCCAGATTTCGAGTGCCGAGCGCAGCGGTCCGCACCAGCGCGCGGCTTTGTCTAGGATCTCGGGGCCTTCACGCAGGTAATCGCGGCCTTCGTTGCGGGCCATGATCATGGTCTCCAGAGCGACGCGGTTGGCGGTGGCGCCGGCCTGGATACCCTGCGGGTGCCCGATGGTGCCGCCGCCGAACTGAAGCACGACGTCTTCGCCAAGGTAGT
>CANFCX010000153.1 GCA_947445225.1 Rhodospirillales bacterium | reverse complement strand
CTTTCCCGCAGGTAGGCGATCATCGAGGCGCCGCCGCAGACGTAACCGCCATTGACGCCCAATGCTTTGCCCAGCGTGCCGATCAGCAGATCGGCGGGCCCGCTCCCGGTGTGTTCCTCGGTACCCCGTCCGCTGTCGCCGAAGGCCCCGACGCCGTGTGAATCGTCCACGACGACGACGACGTTTTCCGGGTAGGCCGCGTCGTGTTGGCGCGACAGCGCCATGATCTCCGCCAGCTTCGCGTGATCGCCGCGCATGCTGAATACTCCGTCCGTCACGACAATGGCGCGCGCGCAGGTCTTCGCCGCTTCGCGCAGCCCGGCATCCAGGGCGCGCATATCGAGGTGCGGGTAGATCCGCTTCTCGCGCGGTCTCGCCAGGCGGATCGCGTTGATGATCGAATTGTGATTCAGCTCATCGCTGATCACGGCCGTATCCGGCGTGATGAGGCCGGGCAGCGTACCCATCACCGCGGCATAGGCGGAACTGAAGATCATCGCCGAGTCGCGCCGGTGAAAAGCGGCTAGGCGGCGTTCGAGCGCCACATGCGCCGACCAGGTGCCGCCGATGAACCGGACGGCGCCGGGGCCGGCGCCGCTCGCCGCGACCTCGGCTTCCTCCGCCGCGACCACCTCGGCGCGCAGCGACATGCCGAGATAATTGTTGGCGTTCATCCTGAGGAACGGCCTGTCGCCCTCGCCTTCGACTAAGTAGCGCGGCCCGCGGCCGCCGGCCGGCGGCAGCACGCCACGGATGACGGTCTCCGCTCCTTTGCGGCGTCCTTCACCATCCAGGCGCGCCAATTCGGTTTCGAGAATCCTGGAGAGCCGGTCCTGCGGCAAGACGCACCTCTTGAAACGACGATCCCGTGTTTATCGGCCGGACGCGGCAGTCAACCCGAGTTTCCCGAGCATGTCCCGGGTCATGCTCGCCAAATCGAAGGCGGGCCGCCAGCCCCATTCCGTGCGCGCGGCGCTATCGTCGATGGAGCGCGGCCAGGACTCGGCGATCGCCTGGCGGACCGGATCGACAACATAATGGACAACGAAACCCGGAACCCATTTTTGAATTTCCGTGGCCAATTCTTCCGGGGCGAAATTCATGGCCGTTACGTTGAAGGCATTTCGATGCCGGAGGTGAGCACCATCGAATTCCATGAGTTCAACGATTCCGCGAATGGCGTCCGGCATATACATCATGTCGAGGCTCGTGCCGCGTTCCAAATAACAAACATAGGGCCGATCCGAGACCGCGTGACGGAACATGTCGACGGCATAATCCGTCGTGCCGCCGCCGGGCGGCGTTGCATGAGAGATGAGCCCAGGCAGCCTCAATCCGCGCACATCGATCCCGAACCGAGCCACGGAGTAGTCGCAGAGTAGTTCGCCCGCAACCTTGGTGATGCCATAGATCGTCGTGGGCCGCTGAATCGCATCCTGCGGCGCATGCTGGCGCGGTGTGGACGGCCCGAAGGCGCCGATCGAACTGGGGAAGAATACGGCACAGCGATGTTGGCGCGCGACGTCGAGGACCGCGGTCAAGCTGGCCATGTTGAGGCGCCAGGCCTCCTGCGGATTTTTCTCGGCGACGGCCGAAAGCTGGGCGGCGAGATGGAAAATCGTGCCGACACCATGGCGCCGGACCACGGCGTCGAGCCGCTCCGGCAGTGTGCAATCCAGAATTTCAAACGGTCCATCCCGCGCCTCGCCGGCCGGCGCGCGAATGTCCGTTGCGACGACGCGATCGGCACCGTGGCGGGCACGCAAAGCTGGGACGAGTTCGGATCCGATCTGGCCTAACGCGCCGCTAACAAGCAGGGTTTTCATCGCGAAACACCCGAAGCCAAATCCGCCAAGGCGAAGCCACCCTTTCGGGCCTGAATTTCATATGTTGGGGAGGGCGCGAAATACAAGCTCTTGGAAAACCGCCGCCGCGCCAAAAAAAGAACCCCGGCAGCATGGCTGCCGGGGTCTCTCGTCAGTTGTTCTACCGGCGGAAATCCCGCCGGCGGCTTGGCTTCAAGCCTATTTGATTTGCGTGTACGTGCCGTCGCCTTTGTCGAAGGACGCCCACGTCACGACTTCAGCGGTCTGGCCGACGCCCGGCTTGGACCAATCGCAGACGCCGGTGGCGAACACCTTCTTCAGTTCGGCGAGTTGATCGGCCGTCGGGGCCACCTTGTAGTCGGCGGCGCTGACCGGCTTGAGCTGACACTTGAAGACGTCGGCGGTCAGCGGACCACCCGCGACCATGCGCGGATCGGTCGCGTACGGGAACAGCTGCTTGCACTTGGCCGGGTCCGTGATTTTGTCGACGGCCAACTGATCGAAGCCACCGCGCGCGGCGTAGCAGGTATCGACGACTTCCTTGGGACGGTTGGCCGCGATCTTCTCGGCCTTCGATTTCGTCGAGGTGTCCTTGACCACCGCGGTCAGCCACTTGTCGAGGTTCGTCAGAGCCTCGCCCATGCCCTGCGCGCGCGCCAGAAGCTTGGCGCCCGGGAGCAGGTTCTGAACCGCCGGGTTGGCGGCGGCCGTGAGGACCTGCACATAGTTGGCCGTGCTGCCCGTGTATTTCTGGAAACGAGCGCGAGCCACATCGCTGTGGTAGCCGTCATGCACGTCGACATTGGGGTCGCCGCGGCCGAACGGGTCGCCATCGGCATAGGTGCGAACGTCGAAGTAGACGACGTCCTTGTTGCCGCCGGCCATCAAATTGACGCGACCGGTCGCATAGGCCGCCTTCAGCGCGATCTCGTCCCCGGCCTGACGTTCCGGGACAATCTTGCCATTGATGTCATGGCCGCCGATGCGGGCGTTGATGTCGATGAATTGCGCCATGTTGATGACGCCATCGTTCAGGGCCTTCAGACCGTATTGCACGCCAACATTGTCGTAGGGGTTGCGGGCGAAGCCGGTCTTGGGATCCTTGCCGAAGACGTTGACCATGTTATCCGAGAACGTGCAGCGCACGCCCTTGGCCTTGGCGGCCGGATCGGCATCGAGCGCGGTATAAACGACCGCGTCGCAACCGTCGATCCGGGCGGTCGGATAACGCGTGCCGTTGGAAACGCAATAGCCCCAATACTTTCCAGAAACCGCGTCCAATTGGGGACGGGTCCAGGTGCCGGTCTTGAGGACGTTGACCAGCAATTCGCAATCATAGAGCGGTTGCAGGAACGTCATCTCGTCGGTGTATTGGCGCTCGGGAAGGATCCCGTCGAGAATGCCGGGATAGTTATTGGCGATCAGGTTCTGCTGCATCGAGCCGCCCGAAGGCCCTTGACCGATCGTGAACATCGGCGGTCCGAAAAGTTCGATGAAGCGCTCCTTCACCTTGTAGGACGACTCGGCCGACAGCACGTCGTTGGGTTGGGTGCCGAACACCGAAATCGACGAAGCGGCCATCGCGTAACCGGAGGTGATGAGCCCGTCGAAATAGGTGTTCACGTCTTCG
>CANFCX010000152.1 GCA_947445225.1 Rhodospirillales bacterium | reverse complement strand
TCGATGCCAACCGGGCGCTTGCCCTGGCGGTGTGCGCGGTCCATGGCGTTCCCCCCGACATCGCCGGGCCGGCAATGGACCGGGCGGATGCCGATCCGGGAGCCTATCGCGAATACGACCTGGAAATCGGTGGAAAGGCCGTCCGTTTCGCCAATGCCTTTTCCTGCAACGACGTCGATTCGCTGGCCCGGCTGTGGGCCAACACCCAACACGCCGCGCCGCCGATCGTAATTCTCAACGCAAGGCGGGATCGGCCGTTGCGGACCAAACACTTCATCGAATTTTTAGCCGCCCAGAGGCCGGTTCCGGTGTTGTTCGTCGTCGGCGATCGTCTGGCGCTTTTCCTGGCCCGACGCGCCGGTTTCATGGCCGGGGCGGCGCGATGGCTGCGTGCCCGCACGCCGGGCGCGGCGCTCGCGGAGCTGGCCGCGGAGGCTCCCGACCGGGGCATTATTTGGGGCGTCGGCAACTACCAGGGGTTCGGCGCCCGGATGGTGGTTGAACTGGCTGCGCAACCGACCGCTTGCTGACCGCGTCTCTGATCGTCGGCGTGGTGGTCAGCCTTCTGCTCACCGAGCTGGTTGGGCTGTCGCCCGGCGGGATCGTGGTGCCGGGTTACGTCGCCCTGCTGCTCGATCGGCCGGCGGCGTTGGCGGGGTTTCTGCTGATTGCCCTGGCGAGTTATGGGATCGTGTTGGCGCTGGGCACGCGGCTGATGTTGTATGGCACGCGCCGTTTCGCGGTTGCCGTGCTGTCCGGGCTGACCTTGAGCGCCGGCCTGCAATGGGCAAGCTCCGTGCTGTTCACCCCGATCTACATCGAATGGGCGGGACTGGGTTTCGTCGTGCCCGGATTGCTGGCCCATCAATTCGACCGGCAGGGTGTGTTGCCGACGCTGGCGATGCTGGCGATCGCGGCACCGCTGGTGCGGTTGATCGTGGTTCTGACCGTGGCATGGTGATGGGCGCTCAACGGCAACGCCACCCGGTTGCCCAAGCTCGGTTGCCGGGGAAATGGCTGGCGGTCGCGGCCGCGTTCAGCCTTGGCCTGTGGCTGACGGTCGAGCTGATCCTGCAGCCTCCGACTCACGCGCGTTTCCCGGAAATGCTGAACGCCGCCCGCACCGTGCAGGCCGCCAGCCGCGTCCTGCGCGCCGAGAAGGAGGCGCGCGGATTGATGGCCCCGCCCGAGGCCGATCCCAACCGGACCGGCATGATCGGCCAGGAATATACGATCATCACGACGACGACCGGCGATCTGGAGTCCAAGCGCACGGCGACAAACCCGGACTTCGCGGCGGCGTTGGTCAGGCTCGTCGCATCGCTCGGGCTCCCGCGCGGCACCCCCGTCGTGATTGTACTTTCCGGTTCCTTCGTCGGCGGCAATGTCGCGATAATCGCGGCGGTCGAGGCGCTTGGCCTGCGGCCGGTCATCGTCACCTCTCTGGGCGCGTCGATGTGGGGGGCAAACGATCCCGAATTCGACTGGCTGGATATGGCCGCGCTTCTGCGCGAACGCGGCGTCATTCGCGCGGCAACCGTAGCCACGGTGTTGGGCGGCGAGGGCGCGGTTGGCGGGGGAATGGACCCCGCGGCCGTCGCCGCCTTGCGGCAATCGGCGGTCCGGGACGGCGTGCCGATCGTGGAGGTGCGGCCGTTCCCCGCGCTGATCGATGCGTTGCTCGCCCGCATCGATGCCGCCTTGGCCGGCGAGGCGCCGGGCGCGGTCGTTAATGTGGGCGGGGCGTTGATCGGCCTGGGCTCATGCCGGGAATCATTCGAATTTCCAACCGGCCTAACGCGACGTCCGATGTCCTGCACCGCGGGCGCGCCGGGGATCGCAATACGACTGGTGGAACGCGGCCTGCCGGTGGTACATGTCCTCAACATGAGGCGGCTGGCGGTGGAATTCGGCCTGCCGATCGACCCGGTGCCTTTGCCAGCGCCGGGGGACAACAACGTCGTTTACGGATCGTCGCCAGGCGGCGGGGGATAAGAGAAGGGTTGGGGGATAATGTTCGAATTTGGTCTGCATCCGGGTGTTCTCTTCGGTTTGGCGATTGGGCTTTTCCTGCTGTTCCACATCGCCCTCGACTGGCCTCTGCCCGTGGCGTTCATCGCTGTCGCGGTGGCGACCGCCTTTTTGGGCGATTTCGGCATTCCCTTCCGCCATTTGGTCGAGGGTGGATTCGGCTTCATCAATTTGATCTTGGCGCTCTTCGGTGGCGCTTTCTTCGGTCACATGATGCGTAGCAGCGGCGCCGCCGATGCGGCGGCGGCAGGCATCGTGCGCGCCGTCGGCGGGCGGGTTTTCCCGACCCTGACATTGGTCGCCTTGCCGCTCTTCGTGGTCGGGATGTTCGTCGGCCTTTCCGGCGTCGCGGTGCTTTCGGCCGGCGTGTTCGCCGTTCCGGCGCTCCGCCGGCTCGGTTATGACGACGCGACCATTGCCGCCTTCGTGGCGGTCCTGGCGACCGCCGGCATGATCGCGCCGCCGATGAACGTGCCGGCCATGTTGATCGCCGATGGGACCAACACGCCCTGGGTCAACGTCAGCAAGGCGTTGCTCGCGCTGTCGGTCCCCCTGGCCGTCGCCGCCCTTGCCTGGTTCACCTGGGGACGCGGGCCTACACAATCGCGCGGGGCCTCGGCCGAAGGCGCGAGCTGGGGTCTGTGCCTGCGTGGGCTGATGCCGCTGCTCCTGATGGTCGCCATCTGGGTCGGCGTCAGGGTGTTCCCCGACACGCTGGTCGATCCCGTGAGCCCGCTGATCCTTGTCATCGGCGGATTGGCGGCATTGCCGATGACGCCGCGCGGAGAATTACGCAAAGTCATCGTGTCGAC
This sequence comes from Rhodospirillales bacterium, assembly GCA_947445225.1. Taxonomy (GTDB): domain Bacteria; phylum Pseudomonadota; class Alphaproteobacteria; order CACIAM-22H2; family CACIAM-22H2; genus SHVT01. Next base: position 625 of record CANFCX010000152.1, on the reverse strand, counting down.
CTTCACCGGCATGCCGCTCTTCCTGGGCGCGGTCTTGGTCACGGTGGGCATTTTCGTTCAGGTCATGACGCTGACCGGCGTGCGCGGGTGGCTGGTGGTTTCGGTGATGTCGTTGGAGGCGCCCTGGAATTACCTCAGCCTGCTCATCGGCATGCCCTTGGTCGGCGGGCCGCTCACATCGATGGCGGTCGCCGATGTCATCGGTGTGCCGGCGGCGTTTTCGTTCATCGGTCAGGACATGATCCTGAACATCGCGGCGCTGTCGGCGATTTCCGCGCTGGCGGAGTTCGTCGCGCCGACCTCGATCGCCGCGGCCTTGTCTTGTTACATCGTTGGCGGGCCAATGGTGGGCCAGGTGGTCAGGCGCGCTTGGCCGCCGATGGCGTTCCTGGCGGCGCTCGCGGTGCTGATGCTTCTGCTGGCGCCCCGACTGACCGGCATTCTCACCTAGGCGCGGCCTTTCGAAACGGCGGAGCCCCCCTCCGGTTCCGGAGGGGGGCTCCCCAAAAAAGCCCCGAACTGCCGTTCGTCAGCTTTTCGGCGGCGGGCGCAAGAAGGCCCCCAGGCCGCGATCGACGACGTCCTTATATTGCGGGAAGTTTTCGAACTCGACCGGCGTCGCCGG
>CANFCX010000151.1 GCA_947445225.1 Rhodospirillales bacterium | reverse complement strand
TGGAGCTTGTCATTCCCTATCAGCTCGCCGCTCTGGGCGGGAAAGACGGCCGTCTTTCGACCGTGGTCGTCAAAACGCTGGACGGCGTGGAACGTGTGCTCGAGGCCGATGCCCTGCTTGCCTTCTTCGGCCTCGCGATGTCGCTTGGCCCCATCGCCGATTGGGGGCTGGCGCTTGAACGCAGCCATTTGACCGTTGATCCCGCGACCTTGGCGACCAGCGTCAAGGGCATCTATGCCGTGGGCGACATCGTTACCTATCCGGGTAAGCTCAAGCTGATACTGACCGGCTTCGCGGAGGCGGCGGCGGCGGCGCACGCCATCCAAGCCTTCATCCGGCCCGACAAACCGATTCACTTTGAATATTCGACGACGCGGGGCGTGCCCGGGGTCGCCTGAACGCCGCGAACGATCTAACGGCGTCGCGGCGCCGTCGGGATCGAGCAGACGACGCTGGTGCCGCGGCCGGGTTCGGATTCGAGCGTGACTCTGCCGCCGTGGAGTTCGATGAAACTCTTGACCAGGGCAAGGCCGAGACCGGCGCCCGCTTGACCCGGTTTCAGATTGCCGCCGCGTTCGAATTTGCCGAATACGCGTTGCTGGTCCTCTGCCGGAATACCGGACCCGGTATCGGCCACCGACAGGACGATTTCGGAGCCGTCGCGGCGACCGGACAAAGTGATTGTTCCGCCCGCCTCCGTGAACCGGACGGCGTTGCCAACCAGGTTCATCAAGGCCTGTTTCAGGCGGCGTTCGTCGGCCAGCATGCGGCCGATGGTCGGGGCGCAGTCGAGGCGAATGTCGAGGCTGCGTCTTTCGGCCCATTCGTGCGTAGCGCCCAACACGCCGACAAGCAGGGCGTGAATATCGACCGGCTCCAGATCGGCCGTCGCCGTGCCCGCCTCGATCGAGGCGAGATCCAACAGGTTGTTCACCAGCGAGAGCAAAGAACCGGCGGAATCGAGAATGCCGCGGCTGTAACCTCTCTGCTGTTCGGTGAGCGACCCGTGCAAGCCCGTCTCCAGGACCTCGGCGAAGCCCCGAATCGCGGTCAGGGGCGTGCGCAGCTCGTAGGAAACATGAGCAACGATTTCAGATTTCAGCCGGTCGGCCGCCAGCAACGCCTCGTTCCGTTCGCGCAGGGCGTTTTCGACCAGGAACCGGTCGGTGACATCCAGATAGATCAGCAACACCGCCCCATCGGGCAGCGGCAAGGCGGCATGATCGAGGACCGAACCATCCGCCCGCTCGATGCGCATCTGACGCGGCTCGCGGCTGGCAAGGGCGGACACGGCCTGCGCCTTGTAGGTGGGCCAATCGCCTTGCGGATCGTGAAACGGCCGTCCCCTTTCGACGATATCGACGAAATGCGGCTCCGTGGCCAGAAACTCCTCCGCCAGGCTCCAGACGCGCGAATAGGCGGGGTTGAACAGCTTAAGCCGACCGTCGGCGCCGATCACCGCCACCGCCTCGAAAAGATTGTCGAGCGTCGCCCGCTGCACCGCGAGCAAGGTGTTGCGCGCGCGTTCGAGAACGAGGCGGTCGGTCACGTCCTCGTAAAGAAACATCAACCCGCCAAAAGGGTGGGGCGTACCGCGCTTGCGCAGCGTGGTGCCATCGGGCAGGTGAAGCATCTCCTCCACCGGCTCGATCAGATCGGTGAAAAGTTTCATTTGCTGGCGTTTGAACGCGGGGAAATCGGCGACTTCGGGCAAACGCCGCCGTTCACGCAAATGTTCGAGAACCTCGCCGAACGGAGGTTCCGCGCGCAGCCATTCCTCTTCGAAGCGGCCGAGCGCCGCGAAGGCGGCATTGTAGAAGGACAGGCGCCGATCGGCGCCGTAGATGGCGATGGCGATGGATAGATTCTCCAGGACCTCGGCATGGGCCGCGACATGGCGGGCGAGGTCGGCCTGGGTGTCTTCGAGCCCGGTGTGGTCCAGGGCATAGCCGCCCAGGCTCCCGTCCGCGCCGAGCGGCGCCTCGGTGATGCCGAGCAGCCGGCGCGCACCCCCGATCACGACGTGGTGGCTGGCGTTGCGGGCATGCCCGGATTCACGCGCCGCGCGCGCCAGAGTCTTGCCGTCATCGGCGGTCGCGCCCGGAATCAATTCGCGGCCTTGGGCGAGAGCCACGGCCGGATCGGCTTCAACCGCGTCGGCATAAGCGCGATTGCAATAGTCGATCGCCAGGCTGGAATTCCGCCGCCACACCGGCATCGGCAATGAATCCATCAGGCGGCGCAGGCTGCCGAGTTCCGCCGAAAGCCTCGCGAGTTCCCGCGTCAGGCCCTCGGCTTCCGCGGATTTGGCGGCAAGCGCGGCGTCGGCTCGCGCCTTGTCCAGACGCACGCGGAGGCCCCGCACGAAAAAAGCGCCCGCGCAAAGCAACGCCGCCGCGGTCATGGCGGTGAGAGCCGCGATGGTGCCACCATCGAGCGACTCCGCCGGCACGAAGAAGCCGACCTGAGCGAAGGCGGGCGCCTGAGCGAACAACAGGCCCACGCCCGCGACCAATACCCAGCCTCGATTCACGCGGTCACTTTAGGCTGCGCCTGGACCGGGAACAAGGCGCGGTTCGGTGCCCGGCAGTCGCCCTCGGGACGGTCCGCCCTTTCTAAGCACCGGGCACATGAGCGATGATGTCCTTCTGGCTCTTGATGCGGAGTGGTCGCGATGTTGATCTACCCAACGACACAACTGGAATTTGAGGAACGAGCTAAGAAATTTGAGGAACACGACCCGTTCCCATCCATTGCTCCTGCGCTACTCTCGTCGGCGGAGATTTCCGATTACATCCGAGTTACCGGGATGTTGGAACCGTTCGACGAGAATTGCCTCAAGTCGGCTTCCTATGAGGCATTCGTCGGTGGCGAGTTTACATTGTGGGATGAACATGGAAAGAAGACTTCCGTAATCTTGAAAAAGGGTGACCCGTGTAAGTTGCCGCCTAATTCGATTTCGTTCGTGCAGGTTGAGCCCGTTTTCCGATTACCGAACTACATTGCTCTTCGCTTCAACCTACGAATCACTCTTGTTCACAGGGGCCTCTTGCTAGGCACTGGTCCCCTAGTAGATCCAGGGTTCCACGGAAAACTCTGGGTTCCATTGCACAATCTTACTAATGAGGATTATGATCTCGACACAACAAAAGCATTAATTTGGATAGAATTCACTAAGACATCCCTGGCGTCCAATAAAACCATACTTAAGGATGATGACGAGCGTGTAGGAAAGTTCAAGGGGTTTGACCCAAAAAAGCGGCATCTGACGCCCGCTGATTACTTGTATAAAGCAAACCTAGGCAATCCGATTCGCAGCTCGATCCCTGACGCTATGGCAGGGCTGTTCAACGCTGTTTCAACGGTGTTCGAATTCCACGATATGCGAGGATGTGATCGAGCGATAGGGCGTTGAGCCAGAGTGCGCTGGCGACCTCTGTTACGGCGTTGGCGCGGAGGATGTTGAGGGCGAAGCTGCGAGCACGGG
>CANFCX010000150.1 GCA_947445225.1 Rhodospirillales bacterium | reverse complement strand
GGTGACGCAAGAACGCTTGGCTTGGCCATTCACATGAACCGTGCAGGCGCCGCATTCGGAAATGCCGCAGCCATATTTCGTGCCGGTCATGCCCATGTTGTCGCGCAAGGTCCACAGCAACGGCGTGTCGGGTGTGACATCGACGTTGTAGTTCTTCCCATTCACATTAAGCGTGATCATGCGACATTCTCCCTGTTGAGTTGTTATTTTGGTCGACGGCAATCTTAACCGCTGCGCTGTCAACGTCATTCATAACATGAAGCTGCAGAAAGCACCAAGCCGGCGCCCGAATAACCCGGCCACGAAGTGTTTCCGCAATCTGTGGAATTGCCGCGGGGCCGCGGCACGGCGCGGCATCTGGGCGCACGGTGTAGCCACGAGCGGCAACGTGTGAACGTGGCTCATGGCCGCGACCGCGCGCGGCGCGACGGAACCGAGAAAACGCTAGGGGGAAGAAACAACGATGCCGCGGGAAGCGGCGCGGCCTAGTTCCTGGGGCTGCAATCCTTGATCCAGGTTGCGATCATGGCGATATCCTTCTCCGCCAAGGGCGCCCCTTCCCAGGGCATCCGTTCGCCGCCGCCGCCGGCCTTTTCCTGGGTACCGCGCAGCTTGTGGATGATGTAGCTGGCCTCGGGATCGCCTGGCTCGACGATCCGCATCGGGCGGGCCTCGACGCTGTATTGCCCGACGATGAAATGGTAGGACGATCCGGCATTGAGGTTGAGATCGGCCGCCGCGCCGTGTGAGTAGTGACAGGTCATGCTGGCGCAGGATTCCGCGAACAAAGGCTCGATCGACTTGGAGAAACTGACCGACGAGGTCGCCTTTTCCGGGTCGCAGGAAGCCGCATAAACCGGGGCCGCCAGCATGGCGGAGGCGGCCAACGCCGCGACCGCTTGCATCGCGACACCACGACGGCGGCCGAAAAATGCACCAAGCCTCACGTCAACCTCTCCAACAAAAAAGAAAGGGCGGCGGCCAGCCACTAGGACCGACCACCGCCCCGTCGGTTACATCAAGACCAGCTCAGGTCGTGATTGCGGACCGGGAACGAGCGATAACGTTTGCCCGTCGCGCGGAAAATGGCATTCAGGACCGCGGCCCCGACCACCATGTTGCCGTGCTCGCCGATCGGCGTCAGCTTCTCGCCGCCGGTCAGGCCGCCGAAGTGAACCTTCACTTCGGGAGCGTCGGCGATGCGCAGCATCGGGTAATCGTCGAAATTGCCCTCGACGACACGGCCGTTGCGAACGGTGATCTCTTGGAAGAGAGCGTCGCTCAGGCCGTACATCGTGCCGCCCTGGATTTGGTTCAGGATCCCGTTGGGGTTCATGACGTTGCCGACGTCGAAGGCCACGTCAACGGTGTGAACCTTCAACTCGCCGCCATTGCTGACGGAGACTTCGGCGACGTTGGCGATGATGGTGTCGCTGCGATGGCCGATGGCGATGCCCTGGGCGCGGCCCTTCGGCAGCGGCTTGCCCCAGTTCGACTTCGACGCCACTTCGTTGAGCACCTTCAGCCAACCCGGATCCTTGGCGTTGCGGAGCAATGTGCGCCGCAATTCCACCGGGTCCTTGCCGCCGGCGAAAGCCACTTCATCAAGGAAGCCTTCGCGCTTGCCGGGGCCCTGATTGTGTCCGGGGCCACGATAGTTGCCGGTCTGGATGTGAGTCACCAAGCCCGTATATTCGACGCGCCAGTTGGGGATGGCGTATTCAAAGCCGTTCACGAGGCCGTTCAAGGCGCCGTTGTCCAGCTTGGTCTTTGCAAAGGTCTCGGGATTGTCTTCCAGGGACTGCGAGTGCGAGACCTCGTGGTTGTACCACGCGATCGGCATCCCATCGGGTCCGATGCCGGCTTTGAAATGCGAGACCGACATCGGGCGATAATTGCCCTGCCGGGTCATTTCTTCGCGGCTCCAGATCATCTTAATCGCGCGGCCGGGCATCTTCACGGCGATGGCCACGCCCTCGCGGATTTCTTCGTCCTTGCGCCGACCGAAATCGCCGCCGACGAAGGTCTCCATCTGGTTGACGTAGGTTTTCTTGGGGTCCATCCCCGCTTCTTCGGCGGCGACGATCAGGGCGCTGTTTGGATTCTTGGCCGAGCCCCAAACATCAACGCGATCCGCGGTCACCCGCGCCGTGGTGCTCAACGGCTCCATCAGCGCGTGATCGAGATAGGGAACCTCATAGGTCGCCTCGATCACCTTGCTCGCACCTTTCAGCGCGCCGAGTGCGTCGCCGACATTCTTGGCTTCCACACCGGAGGTCTTGGTCGCCTTGTCGGTGAACTCCTTGCGGAAGGTGTCGCTGCTCGTGGCCGAAAGCTGCTGAGCAACGCCGCCCGTCCACTCGACCGGCATGGCGTCGAGCGCCATCTTCGCCTGCCAATAGTGATCGGCCACGACGACCACGGATTCACGAATCTTCGTGGTCCGCGTCGCCTTGCTCGTCTTGTCGGTCCCGGGCTGGCCGAGCGCGTAGACACCACGCACGCCAGGCATGTTTTGGATGGCTGCCGCGTTGAAGCTCTTCAACGTGTTGCCTTCTTCCGACGTGATCGGCGAATGTTTGATCGCGGCATACAGCATGCCGGGAATCTGCACATCGAGCCCGTAAACGACGGAGCCGTTGACCATGCCCTTCGATTCAAGGCGCGGCTGCGAGCGGCCGACGAGTGTGTATTGATCGGGCTTCTTGATCGCCGGCTCTTTGTCGAGTTTGATCGCCGCGGCTTCGGCCGCGACTTCACCGAACCTAAAGGAACGGTTGCTCGCGGTGTGAACGACCTTGCTGTCCTTGGTCTGAACCTCGGTCACGGGAACGTTCCAACGCTTCGCCGCCGCCGCCTTCAGGCGTTCGCGCGCGCTGGCGCCGGCCTGCAGGAATTCCTCGCGCTTGGCGTGCGAGGTGCGGGCGTTGCCGAAATGCGAGCTGTATTTGCCGCCGAGCTGTTGGTTCTTATTGGGATCGAACCACTCGCCGCGGACCTTGCCCCAGTCGCAGCTCAACTCTTCGCAAACGAACTGCGCGATCGAGGTGTGAACGCTGGTGCCGACATTGCCCGTGGCCACGCGGACGACAACGGTGTCGTCGGCGTTGATCGCCAGAAGCGGATCGAATTCGATGTCGCCGGCCGCGGCCAAGGCGCCGCCGCTGCGAACCGCGCCGATCGCCATGCCGCCGCCGACCACGGCGGTGGTGACGACGAATTGGCGACGATTCATTTCAAGATGTTTCGTCATGCTGCTGTCCTCCCTTAGGACTTCGTGTTTTTCGCGGCGAGATGGATCGCGGCGCGAATGCGTTGATACGTCCCGCAACGGCAGATGTTGGTGATCGTCTTGTCGATGTCGGCATCGGTCGGCTTCGGCTTACGAGCCAACAGCGCCGCCGTCGCCATGATCATGCCCGATTGGCAATAGCCGCATTGCGGCACGTCCAACTCGATCCAAGCCTTTTGGACCGGGTGGCTGCTATCGGCCGACAGGCCTTCGATGGTGGTGATCTGCGCGCCCACGACCGAACCGGCCGGGGTGACGC
>CANFCX010000149.1 GCA_947445225.1 Rhodospirillales bacterium | reverse complement strand
TTATTCGAACCCGATCACCCCGGGGGAGGCGGCCGCGGCGGCGAAGGCCGTGGACATTCTCGATAGCCCCCGCGGCCTCGATCTCCTTCGCCATTTGCGGGCGATGACCAGGCGGTTCGCCGAGGGCGTCGAATCACTCGGCTTTGAAATCATCGCGGGCCAACACCCGATCGTGCCATTGTTAGTCCGCGATACCGGACGAACCGCCGCGTTGGTTCGGCACCTCCGGCACAATGGAGTCCTCGCCACCGGGCTCGGTTTCCCGGTCGTGCCGCGCGGGGATGAGGAGATTCGCTTTCAGATCTGCGCCGATCACACCCAAGCCGACATCGACGAGGCGTTGGGTGTCTTGAAACTTTTCAGCAATTCCCGGTAGCTGGAGAGTATACTTAAGGCGGCAAGCGAGACCCCTGGACGTGTTTTCCACATAGATCTTAGACTACGGGCTGTCACGACGCTGCCTTGCCCCGCGGCCTCGATACCCCCGATTCACCCATTTTTGGAAAGCAATAATAAATGTCGTCGACGCTCTATCTGATGCACGAGATGCAAAGGTTGGCGATGGCGCCCGCGCGCGTCGCCGCCGAAGGTGCCAAGATCGCGCTGAAGAACCCCTACAACCCCTTTGCCAAGGGCCACATGGCAAAGGTTATCGGGTCGGCGGCGGACATTTTCGAACAATGGACGCGGCGGTACGGCAAGCCGGATTTCGGTCTGACCAAGACCGTGTGCAACGGCAAGGTCGTGGAAGTGACGGAGGAAATCGTCATCCATCGCACCTATTGCAATCTCCTCCACTTCAAACGCGACGCCAAACGCCACGACCCGGCGGTGCTGATCGTGGCGCCGCTTTCCGGCCACTATGCGTCGCTGCTGCGCGGAACCGTCGAGACGATGTTGCCCGATCACGAGGTCTACATCACCGATTGGCAGGACTGCCGCCTCATCCCGATCACCGCCGATCGGTTCAACCTCAACGACTACATCGACTACGTCATCGATTTCTTGCATTTCCTCGGGCCCAACGTTCATGTCATCGCGGTGTGCCAGCCCTCCGTTCCGGTATTGGCGGCGACCTGCGTGATGTCGGGCTGGGGGGACCACTGCGCGCCGGCCTCGATCACGTTGATCGGGGGGCCTATCGATACCCGCAAATCGCCCACGGCCGTCAACAAGCTGGCCTATGAAAAGCCGATCCAGTGGTTCGAGCGCAATGTCATCGCCACGATACCGCCGCCTTATCCGGGCATGTTCCGCAAGGTCTATCCGGGTTTTATTCAGCTCACCAATTTCGTTTCGATGAACTTGGAGCGGCACCTGGAATCGATGAATCAACTATTCGATCACCTCGTGCAGGGCGATGACGACGAAGCCGAGAAAAAGCGCTCTTTCTACGACGAATACCTCGCCGTGATGGACCTGCCGGCCGAGTTCTACCTGCAGACGGTCAAGACCGTGTTTCACGACCACTCCTTGCCGAAGGGTGAAATGATCGCTCGGTGGCATCCGGTCTTGCCGGCCTTCGTGGATCGCACGGCGATCATGTGTGTCGAAGGTGAATTGGACGACATCTCCGGCGTCGGGCAGACCAAGGCGGCGCTTGAGATCACCTCGTCACTGAACAACGGGATGAAGCTCTATCACATGCAAAAGGGCGCCGGGCATTACGGCGTGTTCAACGGCAGCAAGTGGCGCGGGGATATCGCGCCGCGGATCAAGCAATTCATGCGTGACCACGATCTCGACATCGGAAAGGCGCGCGGTCTGCGCCCCACGCGCAAGAACGCCCTCAGTACCCGCTGGCGGCTGGGTAAATTGATCGATGCTCCTTCCGCCGCCAAAAAGCGGGCCGGACGGAGCACGAAGAAAGCCGGCAAGCCGGCCTAAGGGCTCCGGTCACTTCACCGTTACGGCCCGGCGACGACGCCCTTGTCGTGAAGGGCGCCGATTTGGGCACTGCTGAGTCCGACCACAGTGGTCAGGATTTCATCGGTGTGCTGACCCAGGACCGGCGCTGGCGCCGGCGCGGGCGTGCCGCCGCCGGCGAAATCGAGCGGCGAGCCGGGCACGAGATAGCGCCCGATGCCGGGTTGGTCGATCTCGGCGAACATGGGATTGGCCGTGGAGCAGCGCGGATCCTCGCTCACCATCTCGCGCGTCGTTCGGTAGGGACCCCACAAGACGCCGGCCGCTCCGAATGCCTGGGAAATCTCCGTGAATGAACGCGCCGCGCACCATTGCTCGATCAGCGCGTCCAGGGCCTTGCGCGCCTTGAAACGGCCGCCTTCGTCCGCGAGATCGACGCCGAAAGCCGCCTCGATCAGCTTGAATGGCTCCGCCAGGCCGGTGGCTTTGACGAGCGCTTCCCACTGGCGCTGGCTGATGGCGACGATCATCACATAACGGCCATCCTTGCTGAGGAAGTCGCGGCCGAAAGCGCCGTAGAGGTCGTTGCCGGTCGCCGGACGGTCGGTGCCGTTGACGATCGCTTCGCCGATGAAGCCGAGCGCCCCCATCGCCGCAAACGCGACATCGGACAAGGCCAGCCCAATCAATTGGCCGCCGCCGGTAAGGCGGCGCTGGCGTTCGGCGCCGATGATGCCGCTAACGGCCGTGAGCCCGGCGACCAGGTCCCATGCCGGGAGCACGTTGTTGACCGGGCGTCCTCCCCCCTCATGGCCAAGCAAGAAGGGCAGGCCGGTGGCGCAGTTGACGGTGTAGTCGACCTCGGAGGTGCCATCGCGATTGCCGGAGATCGCCAGCATGATCAGGTCTTGCCGCCTTTGCCGCAATTTCTGGTAATCGAGCCACCCGCTAGCCGGAAAATTGGTCAAGAAAATGCCGCCGCCTTCCCCGGGTGCCGCGATCAGGGACGCCGCCAACTCCCGTCCTTCCGGGCGCCGGATATCGATGGCGATCGAGCGTTTGCCTTTGTTCAATCCGGCCCAATACAGGCTGCGATTGTCGCTTGTGACCGGCCAGCGCCGGTAATCAAGACCGCCGCCGACGGGATCGAAACGAATGACGTCGGCGCCCATCTGGGCCAGGGTCATCCCGGCAAGCGGCGCCGCGACAAAAGCGGAGCCCTCGATAATCCGCAAGCCCGATAGAATTCCGTTCATTGGGGACGAGCCTCATTCTTTGTTTCGGCAAGACCAATAGCGGGTTGGCGGTGCCGCGCCAAGCCGGGTCTGGACCCAATTTTTCTTGCCCAACCCACATCGATCATGCGAAGCATTATGCGGCCCTTGAAGGGCAATGATGCCTTTCGGTTGCTTCCAAACGAGAGCACCGAAATGAGCCTTTATCCCGAATGAGGAGGAACCGGCGCGATGATTACCCTGAACGTGAATGGCAAGAACTACAACGTCGATGTCACGCCCGACACGCCGTTGCTGTGGACCTTGCGCGACAACATGGGCATGACCGGCACGAAATATGGCTGTGGCATTTCCGAATGCGGCGCCTGCACCGTGCATGTGAACGGCCAAGCCAAACGTAGCTGCGTCACCCCGGCCGGTTCGGTCGTGGGCGCGCAGATCACCACCATCGAAGGCCTGTCGGCCGATAGCAGCCACCCGGTCCAAAAGGC
>CANFCX010000148.1 GCA_947445225.1 Rhodospirillales bacterium | reverse complement strand
TGCTCATCGACGACGGCGGCATGATCTGGTCGGCGTTCTTTTCAAACAGAACCGCGCCGGTGTTCGGATCGATGATGATCGCCTGTTTGGCGATCGTCTCGATTGTGGGATAGAGCCGGTCGGACGCCGCGGGCGCGGCGGGCGGTTTGGCCGGGGCGGCCGCCGGCCGTGCGGGCGCCTGCTGCCGCTGGGTCTGCCCCGCGGCTTCGCTCGCGATCATCGCGACGAGGCCGAGAATGCACAAGACGGCCCCGGAAAACCGGCTCGAGAAGAAGGCAATCCGCATCGTCAAACTCCGCTCACGAAGGACACAAACGCATCCAGGCCAAGGATAACGCCGATTATCTCGTTCGCCCAAATATCAAGTGATTGCGACGAAAGCGAGGCGAATCGGTACCATCAGCGCGGGTCGACGATGACACGAGCATCGGGATAACCGACGGCGCCGATTTTCTCCAGAAGGTTGTCCGCCTCCGCGACCGAGGCCACCGGACCGACACGCACGCGGAAAAGCGGGCGTCCCTCCGCGTTCACCTGTGAAATCTCTGTTTTCCCAAAGGGCGTGAGCCGCACTTCGACCCGCCGCGCATTTTCGAAATTGGCGAACGCGCCGGCCTGAATGAAAATCCCGGTGGGCCTTACCGGCTCGATTCTGACCAGACCCGAGGGCTCGGCCGTCGCATTAAACTGCGGCAGCGGTGTCACCGGCGCCGCACGCGGCAAGGGTTGCGACGGCGGCGGCGGCGGCGCTCCGAATCCGGGCGGCGGCGGCAGCGCCTCGCTCTGGACCGACACACGCGGAGCCGCCGCGGTCGCGACACGCTCCTCCGGCGGCGTCTGGCTCCCCAGCATGGCCAGTTTCAGCGAGCGGCTTTCGTCGGCCATGAGTTCGACCCGCACCTTGGCCGTTCCCTGCATCTCAAAACCCAGAAGCTGCGCCCCGCGGCGCGAGACATCGAGGATGCGGCCACGCGCGAATGGCCCGCGATCGTTGACCCGCAACATGATCTGCCGGCCGTTCTCCAAATTGGTGACGCGAACAACGCTGGGCATGGGAAGCGTCTGATGCGCCGCGGTCAGCGCGTTCATGTCGTAGACTTCGCCATTGGCCGTCGGCTTGGTGTGGAAATCGGCGCCATACCACGACGCAATACCGGATTCATTGTAACTGTAATTCTCGGCCGGGTAGTACCAGACGCCCCCGATCTGGTAGGGGGTTCCGATCTTGTAGATGCCCGACGGTTTTGGCGCGACTGGACTTGGGATGCTCTTGACCGCGGTCGCCGCCAGCTGCGTCTCGGCGCAGGCCGCGGTCAACAGCGCCATCGCCGCCGCGAGAAACGAGAGAGCTTGCCCTCGCCTCATGATTTTGTGGGTCCCCGCCCTGAAAGTCATAGATGTGGTAGGTTAATCTCCTTCGATACGATCCGCAAGGGTTCCGACAGCGATCGCAAAGAAATTCGAGCGGTTCCATTTCAGCAATACTCGGAAATTGCTGTAGACGAGGTAAGCCGGGCCGCTCAACCCTTCGGGAAGAATAATCGACGAATCGAGTTGCCGGGTCGGCAAGTCGCCGCCATCGGTCCGGCGAATTCCAAGCGCCTGCCATTGGCCGATGGGTTTGACGATATCGAGGCTGGCCAGGGACGCATCGAAACCGGGCGGCAGCCGCACGGGCCGGCCCCAGGTTTCGTCCGCTCTCCATCCCGATTTCGCCAGATAATTGGCGGTCGAGGCCAGAACGTCGGCCCGCGTCGTCCAGATGTCGCGGCGCCCGTCGCCATCGTGATCGACGGCGAAATTCAGGAAACTCGACGGCATGAATTGGCTTTGCCCCATGGCACCGGCCCAGGAACCACGCATCGCCCGCGGCGCGATATCGCCCCGATCCAGGATACGCAAGGCATTCAAGAGTTCTTGCCGGAAGAAGGCGCTGCGCCGCCCATCATAGGCCAGGGTCGCGAGCGCCTGGATAATCGAAAAATCGCCGGTCACGCGCCCGAAATCGCTTTCGACACCCCAGAGCGCGACCATGAAGCGCGGCTGCACGCCATAACGCTTGGCGATATCGTCGAGCAGCGCCCGGCTTTCCCGAAGCCTTTCGCGGCCTTTCTCGACCCTGGCGCCGGGAACGACGCGCGTCAGATATTCCGTGAAGGTGATCGTGAATTCCGGCTGCCGCCGGTCGAGTTCCAGCACCCGCGGCAGCGGTTCGATTCCGGTCAGCGCCGCTTGCACCGTGGCTTTGGAAATGCCGCGTTCAGCCGCCTCCAGCCGCAATTCATCAAGCCAAGCGGCGAAAGGTTTGTCGGCCGCGATGGCGGCATTCGCCGTCATCAGCAGACCCGCAACCGCAGCCACCCACAAATGGCGCCGTCGTTCGGCTGCCTTCATCGCGATTGGCCCGGCAGGAACTGATCCGTGCGATCCATCATTCTATAAGCGGCGAGCCCGACCCATTCTTTGAGCGCGGCGGAGAATTCGTCGAATCCGCGAAAGTTCAAACGCGGCAACAGTTCGTAAGGGCCTTCGGTTCGAAAATCCACCGGAAAAGGTATAACCGGCCAGCCCGCCTTGCGAAAGGTACCGACCGCGCGCGGCATGTGCCTGGCGGAGGTCACGAGCAGCCACGCCTCGCCCGGCTGGGGTTTGGCGACTTCCTTGCCGAGGATCGCGTTTTCAAAAGTATTGCGGGCCTGGTCCTCGAATTCGAAGCGGCTGGTGTCCAATCCCATGCTGGCGAAAACCTCGCGGGCATAGTCCGCCTCCTTGACGTCCGGGCGCCCGACCGTCCCCGAGCCGCCGCTGAAAACGACCCGGGCCCGCGGATACAGCATTACGAGATCCGCAATCGCGAGCAACCGCGTCGCCGCGCCGCCCAGTGTGACCTGGCCGCGCCTCTTGCTGATGAATTGATCGAGCGTCCCGCCGAGAACGATGATTCCGTCCACATCCACCGGCATGGGATGGGGAACCGGAAAGCGATTTTCCAGAGTCACATTCAGCCATTGGCCGGCGGGAACGACCGCGAAGCCAAACAACAGGACCATCGTGCCGGAAATGAGGATTTTTCCGACTCGCGCCCAGCCCGTCCACAAAAGCACGGCGCCGCCGCATAGAGCCAGAAACGCGACATGGGTCGGGTCGGCCAAATCCCACAGGAATTTAGAGATTTCAAAACCCATGGCGGGAGCAACACCGATCCAGGCCTTTCGTCAAGCCCCCGCCCCGCCCGTCCGTGGCCACGATGCGCCGCCAATTCGGCCTTTGTCCCGGTGATCGATTGAGTTAAGTAGCTCAAATAGGGCGCGGGATGGGTGGCCGAGCGGTTTAAGGCACCGGTCTTGAAAACCGGCAGGGGTGCAAGCTCCTCGTGGGTTCAAATCCCACCCCATCCGCCAAATTCATTACTCTTGCCACCCTCTCGGAGACGCCAATATGACCGCGGCCGGCAGCCCTGCCCGGCCCGTTGGTCCTGCGTGAGGTTGATCGGCCCCCATTAGGTGGTCCGGGTTGAATGTTAGTGCATTGCTTCCTCCCTGGCCATTGCCGCCTGGAGGTGGAGCGTAGCGGAACCGGAAGGCGGCAATGGCGGTGTCGCGGTTTCCGGGGC
>CANFCX010000147.1 GCA_947445225.1 Rhodospirillales bacterium | reverse complement strand
CACGATCGGCACTGACCCGAGACTATTCGGGTTCTAGCCGCGCGCTTACGACTCCCGATTTCCCCAATCTGCTGGCCAACACGGCAAGCAAGATGCTGCGGAATGCCTATGATTTCGCGCCCCGCACGTTCCTCCCCTGGACCCGGCAGAGCAATCCGCCGAACTTCAAGTCCTTCAAGACAGTGGCGCTGTCCAGTGCGCCGCAGCTCGCCGTGGTGCCAGAGTCGGGCGAGGTCAGCTATGGCACGATCGGTGAGTCGGCGGAGACCTGGAATTTGCTTCGCTACGGCAAGGCCATTTCGATCTCCTACGTGGCGATCGTCAACGACGATATGGACGGTTTCACCAGAATCCCCATGATGTTCGGGGCCGAGGCGGCGCAACTGGAAAGCGCGGTCGTCTACGCCATCCTGACCGCCAACGCGGCGTTGGCCGACACCGGGCTTTTGTTCAACGCGAACGCCACCACGGCCGCCGGCGGCCATGACAACCTGATATCCGGAGGATCCTCGGCACTGGTCAACGGCGACGCCGGGATCGCCGCTGTCGGCGCCCTGCAAACGAAAATGCGGCTACAGAAGGCGCCGACCGTCGCCGGGCAGGCCGGCAGGCCCTTGAACCTGTCCGGTCGGTATCTGATCCTGCCCGGCTCGCTGGAGCACGTCGCAAATGCCCTGTTCTCACAGCAGGTGGTTCCGGCGACCACGTCCCAGGCCAATCCATACCGCGGTGTCTACACGCCGATCGTGGAACCGGTGCTGGATGCCGCCAGCACCACGGCATTCTACCTGAGCGCCGACCCCAACCGGGTCGATACCATCCATTGGGGGTACCTGGATGGGGAGGATGGCCCGGTCGTTACCAGTAACGTTGACTTCAAAACCGACGGTGTCGCGATCAAGTGCATGCACAACTTCGGCGCCAAAGCGATCGACTTCCGGGGGCTGGGCAAGTCGGCGGGCGCATAGCCTGCCGAGACCAGCCTATGGAAGTCGATCGTCACCTTTAGAAACCCGCATCGAAACGAGAAACAGAATGGACTGGAAGAAAATCTTGGGCCTGGGGTCAACGACTGCCGGATCGGCCGATCTGCGCGCCGCCCTGGCCGTGGCCGAAGGCGAGTTGGCCGGTGTCCGCTGGCGCCTCGACAATCTGAACGAGACTCTCGGCGACAAGATTCTGGATTCGAGCGCCGAAGCGGTGGAAGAGCACGAGCGCAGCATCGCCGCCACCGTGGCGGAGGGGGCTCGCCTACAATCGACGATCGCCGCGATTACGAAGCGGATACACGATGCGGAACGCCGTGAACGTGAGACCGGTCTCGATCTCTACGAGGAAAAGACAAACGACCTGGCCAGAACCTGCGCGGAACTCTTCCCTGAATTCGAGGCGGCGCTTTTCCGGGCGATCGATCTGGCCGAACAGATCGACGCGGCAACTGCCAATGTCCTCAGCGCAAACCGCGTCCTGCACGACGAAGGCCGTTCGGAAGTCGTGCCGCCGCACCGGAGATACTACCCCGGCATCCCTCGGAACTATTATGACGTGATGTCCAAAATCCTGCCGAACCTGCTTCTGTTCAGTCCGTATGGCCCGTTGCCAACCGTCTCTGACTGGAAAGCGGCTTGGGAGAGGGCCAAGACGCCCGAATCATAAAGCTTCCAAGTCGCGCCGATCGGGACTGGCGCGCATGAGATGCGTGGACCCTGGATGGCTCCGGGGGTTCATGCAGCGTCGGGATTGTTGTGGAGGGCAATCCCGACGCACTGACAGCGTAGCGAAGGCGTGTGACAGAGGATTGATTGATGGCGACGAAGACATTTGCATTTCGCATGACAAGCGAGGGTGCGGACCGGGTCATTGCCGATCTGCGCCAGGCGGCGATTACATCGGCCGAGGCGCAGCGCGCCCTTACGTCATTGACACAGGCCAGCCCGCAGCTTGCCAGCGTGCAGGATGGCGTGCAGGCCAAGGTCAGGGCCACCACCACGGCGATAAAGGAACAAGCATCGGCGGCGAACACGCTGGCCGCATCGTCTCGCAACGGCGGTACGCTGAACAGCGCGCTCGGATCGATGGGCGGTATCGGAGGCGGTTTCGCCGCCGGCGGCGCGATCGGCGTCGGCATGATGGCAGCGCATGCTGCTATCAACAGGATCAAGGAGGCTGTCGGCGACATCCCGAAGGCCGGAGATGACGCTCGGCAGTCCATCGGGCGCCTGACCGCGGCTCTGGGCGATGCCGGGCAAGCCTCGCTGACATTCGAGCGCTTGCAGGAGCTGTCTCGGCAGACTGGGGTCGCGGTAGCCGATGGCGCCGCGGCCTTCCAGCGGTTTTCGATTGCCGCGAAGGATATCGGCGCCACCAACAACCAGGTGCTTGAACTGGTTGCGGGGATTCAGAAATTCGGCATCGTCGGCGGCGCGTCGATGCAGCAAACCGAAGCTGCTACGATGCAGCTTGGCCAGGCGCTGGCGTCAGGCAGGCTGCAAGGTGACGAACTGCGCAGCATCTTGGAAAACATGCCGGACTTTGCTCGGGCCTTGGCGAAGGAACTGGGTACCAGCACTGGCGGCCTGCGTGAAATGGGGGCCGCCGGTAAACTGAGCAGCGATGTCGTGTTCCCGGCGATCCTGCGCGCGGCCGAGGGCATCGACGAAGTCTTCCAGAAAATGCCCGTCACCATGGCGCGAGCGCAGCAGCAATACGACGCCGCCGCGCAATCCTTCATGGGACACTTGGATCAGTCCCTCGGTCTGAGCGACAAGCTGATCTGGTCGTTGCAACGCGCGGCCGGTCTGGTGAACGATATCCGTCGCGCGACCGGTGGCGCAACGCGGGATGAACGCGTGGCGTCTTTGGGGGAAAGACAAACCGAACTAACGAATAAAATCGCCGAATTCGATCGGCAGCAACCTACTGGCCCGGTCGATCCGGCTACACAGCTTGCATTGCAAAACAATGGCGATTACCGCGCCAGGCTTGTGGCTGACCTCAAATCCGTCAGGGCGGATCTGCTGGACATCAACAATAAGGCGGTTCGGGAAGAGGAGGCGCAGCAAGCGGTTGCGAATGAAAACAGCCTCGCCGCTGCGCGTAGTCGGTCGCAGGCAGAACTCGACGAGGTGAAAAAGCGCGTAGACCGCGCGTTCGGGATAAATAAGCAACACGAAGACAATATGGATCGGCTGCGCCGGGGTCTCGACCTTGGCACGACATCCAAGCCAGACTTCGACCGCCTGGCGGCGTTGTCGGCGAAAGAACGCGACGATGCCCTGAAGGGCCTGGCAGGGCACGCGCAGGAGGCCACGAAGCACGTCTCCGAATTGGATGCGGTGTTGCAGAAGCTGCGGGACAAGCAGTCTGGAATGGCGCGGTCTATTGAGGCCGAGTTGGACCCTGTGGCGGCGGCCTATCAGCGGCTCGGCGAGCAGGTGAGGAAAATCAATGATGCCGTCGGGCTTGGCCTGATCAACTCCGACCGTGGTGAAGCCCTGAAGGGTATGGCCTGGAATGGGATGACAAAATCTCTCGAAAATCTGGACAAGGATGGAAAGAAGGTTGACGAGACGTTCAACCGGTTCTTTGCCAACGCCACATCCGGTTTCGAGGAAGCGATCGTGCGGGGCGAGCGGTTCGGGAACGTCGTCCAAGCGCT
>CANFCX010000146.1 GCA_947445225.1 Rhodospirillales bacterium | reverse complement strand
GCGATGGTAGGCATCCAGGGCCCGCCCGCCGATGAGCGCGGCGTGGCAAAGGGGGGCGTAATGGGCAATCCGGCCCTGGGGTCGCTGCTGGACCCGGAGGCGCGCGACGGCGGCGCGCGGGCCTTCCGTCTGATTCACCATTGCCTGTTGGCGGCGGGTGTCGCCGCGGCGATTTCGATCTCCGCGCACGGCGCGCCCCTGCCGCGGCCGGTCCTGGCCGGCACCACTCTGTTCGTCGCCTTCTTCTTCCTCGCCGAATGGCTGCTGCGGCTGGCGGCGGCGCCGGCGATGTCACCGGGCCGGACCGGGACCAGGCTTCGATACCTGTTTTCCTTCGGCGGCGCCGTCGATCTGGCGGCGGGAATCGCCTTGCCGCTGGCGCTGGTCTTGGATGTTCCGCCGGATCAGGCTTCCACCGCCGGGATGTTGTGGACGCTGAAACTCACGCGTTATGTCGCCGGTTTCGCCCTTATCGGCCGCGTGGTCTACAACGAACGCGGGGCGTTGTTGAGCGTGTTCGCCACCTTCGCCATGGTGCTGCTGTTGGCGGCCACCGCGGAGCATCTGCTGGAAGGCGAAGGTCAGCCCGCCGCCTTCGGCTCGTTGCCCGCCGCGTTGTGGTGGTGCATCGTCACCCTGACCACGACCGGTTATGGCGACGCGGTTCCCGCCACGACGCTCGGCCGCGTCGTCGCCGGGACGGTGATGATCGTGGGCATCGCCATCTTCGCGATGTGGGCCGGCATCCTGGCCTCCGGCTTCGCGGCCGAGGTCAGGCGGCGCGACTTCCTGCAAAATTGGGGGCTCGTGGCCAAGGTGCCGCTGTTCAAGGCGCTCGGCGCCGCCGTGATCGCCGAAGTGGCGCGCCGCCTGCGGCCCCGGCGCTTGCCCGCGGGGGGCGCATTGATGCGTAAGGGGGAACCCGGCGATTGCATGTATTTCATCGTCGAGGGCGAGGTCGAGGTAGCGGTGCAGCCGGAACCCGTGCGCCTGGGCGCGGGTGCGTTCCTTGGCGAAATGGCCCTGATCACCGGCGAGCCGCGAACCGCGAGTGTGACGGCCCTGCAGCCGTCGCAGCTATTGGTTCTCGATATCGCCGATTTCCGCGAACTCGCCGGCCAGCACCCCGATCTGACCCGCGCCATCGAGGCCGAGGCCGCTCGCCGCCGAGCGACCGCCCCCTCGGCGTGAGCGGAGACTTGACCAAGCCGGTTGTTGAGCGCAACCAAAGTTCCCTGTAAGGTTGCGACGAGTGTCGAGGAACGCATCGCCATGATGAAGCGGCTCGCGCGGTTGCTGGCTTGGGTGCGCCAAGCGGCGATGCGTTACGAAGAAGAAGAGGAGCGGCGCCGCAACTACGCCTGCCCCTGGCCGTTTGCCGCCGAGGTTCCGGCCGCTTCGGCGGACGACGACCTCGCGGCGGGGGCGCGGGCGCCGCGGAAATAAAACCGCCGTCCAAAGGCCGCGGCCGGCGGGATCATGGGGGGAACCATGGCCGAGTTTCGCATTGGCCTGACGATGGCCGGCGCCATTTCCGCGGGCGCCTACACCGCGGGCGTCTTCGACTTTCTGATGGAATCGCTGGACGCTTGGGAGGAACGCAAGAAAGCCTTGCGCGCGGCGGGGAAGGACCCGAAGGACTGGGACGTTCCCAGCCACGATGTCGTCATCCCGGTGATTTCCGGCGCCTCGGCCGGCGGCATCACCGGCGCGCTGGGCCTGGTCGCCCTGGCCGATGGCGGCGCGGCCAACGTCACCGACGTCGTGGCTCAGGTCGGGGCGATCACCGCGCGCTTCCCGCGTTTGTATCAGGCCTGGGTGGAACTGCCGAAATTCGTCGATGAGGCCGGCGGCCCCGATTTGCTCGGCACCGACGATTTGAAGGGACTGAAGCCCGGGGATGGGGTGCCGTCGCTGCTCGACACGACGATTCTCTGGGACCGGGGCGGGACATCGGCGTCGGACATCGTGCGCAAATCCCTGCTCGGACTGGCGACGCTCGGCCCGCCGCGGCCGTATCTCACCAACGACCTGCATTTGTATCTCACGCACTCCAATCTGCGGGGGGTGCCCTACCGCATCGAATTCGTCGGCCAGGACGAACCAAGGGAGGGCTACGCCATGCAGTGCCACGGCGACCGCGTGCACTACACGATGGGCGGCGTCGGCACGGCTCCATTCAACAGTACATGGGCGACGCCGGAGGCCACGCGTTTCCTTTCCGTCGGCACACTTCAGGGACTTCCCGCGCTGTCGCCGGATTGGGAATCCTTCGCCACCGCCGTCTTGGGGACGGGCGCCTTTCCGATCGGGCTCAAGGCGCGGGCGATCGAAGGCGTCACCGTCAACGACTACGCCACGCGCCAATGGCCGTTCCCTCACAAGAGCCCGAGCGGCGGGTTGGCCTTCGACCTGCGGCCCCTTTTCCCCGGCCCCATCGGCACCGACAAAAGCGCGCGCGTGGATTACGTCACCATCGATGGCGGCACGATCAACAACGAGCCGTTCGAACTCGCCCGCTGGACACTCATGGACAAGCCGCCGGACGGCAATCCGCGCGACCCGCTCGAGGCCGACCGGGCCGTGATCATGGTCGATCCCTTTCCCGAGCCCCCGGATTACGACAGCGCCGGGAACCTTGATTCCGGCATCGTGGCGGTCATCAAGAAATTGCTGCCGATGTTCAAGAACCAGGCGCGATTCAAGCCCGCGGACATGGCCGCCGCGCTCGACGAAACCGTGTATAGCCGCTATCTCATCGCGCCGCGCCGCCGCAAGCCCGGCGCCGACCAGCCCTTGGAGCCGCACGCCATCGCCTGCGGCCTGCTCGGCGGATTCGGCGGCTTCCTGGCCAAGGAATTCCGCGCCCATGATTTCCAGCTTGGCCGGCTGAATTGTTACCTGTTCCTCAAGAACAGCCTGGCGCTGCCTTTGTCCCATGGCGGGCAACCTCAGGCCGTGCTCGCCAGCGGCTACGGCCCGGCGGCGGCGGCCGATCCCCAATTCAAGACGCCAAGCGAGGACCCTAATTATCCGAATATGGACTTCCACCAGATCATTCCAGTCCTGCTGAACCAGCCCGCCGCGCCCGGCTGGCCGCTGGTGGACCGGCAGGTGGTCGAGACCATGGTGGCCAAGGCCAAGATTCGCGCCGACGCCGTCTTCGCCCAGCTCAAGACCGGCATTGGGTCGCGGATCGGACGTTTTCTGGTGGGCATCGCGTGGTCGATGTTCGTTCAAGGACGGGTCGTGGAATTCGTCCGCTGGACCGTGCTGCAGGACCTGATGCGGCGCGACCAGTTGAACGATGCGCTGAGTTTCGGTCAGCCCGAGGCGCGGCGCCTCACCGTGGCCGGGCTTGCCGACCCCAATTACGATTACCGCACCGCCAGCGGCATCGCCGCCCAGATCGGCCGGCAGTACCAACTGCCGCAGAGTCTGACCATCGCGCGGGTGGACGCCGAGCTGCAGCGGCTCAACCTAGAGGGCCTGATCGTCGAGGGACCGCGCCACAACGGCGCCCAGAGTTTCACGTTGAAGGAGCGCAAGCCCGGTTGGTTCGGACAGCTCCCCATCTTCAAGCAGATCGGCGAGTGGATCGGCGGCGGGCCGGCGATCGATTGACGGAGGGGCTCCATGGACATCGGCAACGCTCTCAACGTCTTGGTCAGTCTGCTGTTCGTTTATCTGCTGTTGGCGTTGCTGGCCTCGGTGTTCGAGGAGCTGGTGGCCGGGGCCTGGAACAGCCGGGGCCGGGGGTTACGGGCGGCGATCGGGCGGCTTCTTGGAGATGCCGAGCTCACGGGGCTGGCGGCGCGGGTCTATGACCATCCGCTGATTGCCGGGCTGATCCGGCCGAGCCGCGAAATC
>CANFCX010000145.1 GCA_947445225.1 Rhodospirillales bacterium | reverse complement strand
TCCGACCAGCCCTGCGGCGATGGCTCCAGGACCGGCTGCGCCGACATCAACAAACCGAATGCGACCATGCTCGGCGCCGAGCAGGAAAAATGGCTGTTCGACAATCTCGGCGACATCAAGGCGCGCTGGACAATCATCAGCCAGCAGGTTCCGACCTTCATGCGCGACTCGATCAAGGGCGCGCCCGAGGGCCAGTTCTCCATGGACAAATGGGATGCCTATGTCGTCGCCCGCCAGCGCCTGTATGAGCGGCTCAAGGAAACCAAGGCGCCGAACCCGGTCGTCCTGTCCGGCGACGTCCACCTCGCTTATGCCTCCGATCTCAAGATGAACTATCGCGATCCGCGATCGGAAACCGTGGGCGTGGAATTCACCGGCACCTCGATCAGCTCAGCCGGCGACGGCACCGACGTCAGCGCCACCTGGGAAGCGATCAAGGGCGACAACACGCACATCAAGTACCACAGCGCCAAGCGCGGCTATTGCGGCGTGACGGCGACGCCCACCGAAATGCGGGCCGATTACATGATCGTCGATAAGGTCACGCAGCCGAACATGCCGGTCCGCACCGGCGCGTCGCTGGTCGTGCCCGCCGGCAAGCCCGGTTTGCTCAACGCCTGAGGCAAAAGGAGCCCCGCCCGCGGGCGCGGTCTCGATCTCCGCAACGCATCGGGACCCGCCCTCGGGCGACCGCCCTCCGGCACCGAAGAGGTGCCGGAGGGTTTCTTTTTGCCGGGGCGCCGAACCTAACTCAGACCGCGCGCGTCGGTCAGATCGGCGTCGAAGAAGACGGCGCCGTCGAGCTTCGCGCCGGTGAGATTGGCGCCGACGAGTTTGGCCCCGGTGAAGTCCGCGCCGCTGAGATCGGCGCCGGAGAAATCAGCCCCTGACAGATTGGCCGGCCATTGCCGATTGCTGGGTGTGCCATCGGGCTGTTTGAGTTCCACTTGCGTGAAGTGGCAGCGCGACAATCGCGCATTGGCGAAGTTGGCACGGGTCAGATCCGCACCCCCGAAATGGGATTCGACCGCGGTCGCGCCACGGAAATCCGCACCGGCGCAGCCCGCCAGCACGAACAGGCATTCGGAAAGCCGCGTGCCCGACAGCACCGCGCTGTCGAGCCCGGCGCCGGAAAAATCCGCGCCCGATAGATCGAGCAGGCTGAAATCGCGGCCGCCGAGCGTGGCGCGTTCGCCGCGCCGCCCCTTGGTCACGATCCATTGTTCGTGGCGGGTGAGCGCGTCGCGCAGCGCCGCCGGCACGCCGTCCCAATTGCGCAGAAGGATGGCCCCGGCGAAGGAGGCGGAGTTGAGATCGACGCGATCGAGGACGGCGCCGCGCAGATCGGCGCCGCGGAAATCCGCGCCCTTGATATTGGCGCCGGTCAGATTCGCGCCGGTCAGGTTCACATCGTGCAGCTTGGCGAGCGACAGGTCGGCCTCCGTCAGATCGGCCCCGGTCAAATCGGTCTCCACCAGCTTCACCGCCGACAGATCGGCGCCGGCGGCATGGGCGCCGCCGAGCCGCGCCTGGCTGAGATCGGCGCCGGCGAGGCTGGTGCGCGCGATCTCGATGCGACCGCCTTCCCCTTCGACGATGGCAGGGCGCAAATCGGCTTGGCGCAGATCGGCGAGAATGAGCGTGGCGAAACGCGCCCGCGTGGCGCGCAGCTTCGCCCGGAAGAAATTGGCGGCGGACAGTTCGGCATGGTCGAGATTGGCGGCGCAAAGGTCCGCCGAGCGGAAATCGCCGGAATTCAGCACGGCTTTCGACAGGTTGGCGCCGTACAGAATGGCGTCCATCAGCCGGACATGGGGACGCCGGATACCGGTGAGATCGGCGCCCTTCAGCCCGGCGCGCACGCCGTCGCGGTGCCCGATGAGGAAACGTTCGTGCCGGCGCAGGATGTCGTCGAGTTGTTTGTCGTCCATGGGTGTTGCCGAATGTCCTTTCAGGCCGAATGCGGCGACCGAGGCGATTCGCGAATCGAATGATGCGCCCAGTGACTCCCGCTCACTGTGATGGCGGACACAGGGGGCGAAGAACGGCTCACACCCCGGGGCCGTTGGCGACCGCGGGAAGAACGGTTTCCCAGCCGTCGCCGGCGGCGATCAGGCAGGACAATCCGTTGGGCAGGGTCACGAGGATGGTCCAGGTCGCGCGATTGCGGCTGGCGAAGATTTCCACGACGCGGCCGCCGGGCGCCAGGCCGAAGGCGATCGGCGATTCGTCGTAATCGAAGGAAAGCTGGCGGATCGCCTCGCTTCGCTTGAGACAAGCGGGCTCCGCCGAGACCGGCGCGGCAAGACCCGATAGCGCGATGGCAGCGAACAAAACCCGACGCAGCATGACGACCTCCTCTGGGCCAGCGGATCGACGCTTTTTCGAACCTCCCGTTTCGATGTACGCGAGAACCTTTTGCGCGAGCCGCCACGATAGCGCCGGCTTGGTTAGCGTTCCCTTAATGCGGGAGTCGCGGCGGCGAAAATTCCGGTCTATGGTGTTGGCGTCGTCTATCGAAAAACAGGGGACTCCCATGGCTAAAGGTCAAATGCGCAGCAACAAGGAAAAGAAGAAACCCAAGCAGGACAAGGCGAAGCCCGCCGCGGCTCCCAAGAAAAAATAACGCCTCCGTTTTTTGCGCGAAGAACGGGCGGCGGGCGACACCCGCCGCCCGTTCTCCATGCGGCGCTTTGGCCGGGGATGTCGAACGTGGTCATCGAATCAACCATCACCTGTCCCAGTTGCCGTCACCAAGCGGTCGAAACGATGCCGACCGACGCCTGCTTGTTCTTCTACGCCTGCAAGGGCTGCGGCGAAGAGCTGCGCCCGCTCAAAGGTGATTGCTGCGTGTTCTGCTCCTTCGGCTCCGCGCCCTGTCCGCCGATTCAAGCGGCGCGGTTGAAGGGTGAGGCGCGACCCGATCCTCGCTAACCCTAGAGCGACTTCAAGAATTCGCCCAGGTCGGTCGATTCCAATTCGGTCGGTACCATGTTTCGGGCGACGCGCCAGTTCTCCATCTTCGACCAGCCCGGCGAACAGGACTTGAGCGACTCGTAAGGGGCAAGAGCGCGATAGTTGGAACCGAAGGTCTGTTTCAGCGCCCGGTCGGAAAAATAGTTCTCAATCGCCCGACGTTTCGTGACGCAAACCCTGAATCCCAGCCTCCGGCAGACCTCAGCAAACGCCAAGCGGTTGGGTTGTGGGGCAGCGTTCTCACCGGGTCGTTCGCTATCAACCAACGCGAATATGTTCGTTGAAAGGCGCTTGAGTTCGCCCAACTCGGCCTCAACACCACCGCGCGCGAGCTGGTCCCCACCCAATGGCACGATGGCTGCAAGGTGATCTTTCTTCAGCATGCGAAGGAATTGCTGCACCGCT
Organism: Rhodospirillales bacterium; assembly: GCA_947445225.1. Lineage (GTDB taxonomy): Bacteria > Pseudomonadota > Alphaproteobacteria > CACIAM-22H2 > CACIAM-22H2 > SHVT01. Next base: position 557 of record CANFCX010000145.1, on the reverse strand, counting down.
TTAACATCCGTGACCCCTTCGACCAGCAAGATGCTATCGGCGCCAAATTCCTTGAACGCGGAAAAGCTTAGTTCACCCACGAACTCAGCGTAGTTGATCGTGGCCTCGAATGGCTGGACCACCGTGCCCGTATCGCCTTTCCGAAATGAATAGATGCGGTCAGCCACGGAGCGGGCAAGCCCGATGGAGTGAGTTGCGAACACAACACCGTATTTTGAATAGCTTGCGAGCGAAGTTATAAAATCGATCTGCAGGGCAGGATGAAGACTGATTTCAGGCTCGTCAATGAATACAAAAGATGGGTTTCTTGTCGCAGCATTGCCAAAAACGATGATGAATTGTGCGAGCCCCCAGGGCTGTTCAACGCTGTTTCAACGGTGTTCGAATTCCACGATATGCGAGGATGTGATCGAGCGATAGGGCGTTGAGCCAGAGTGCGCTGGCGACCTCTGTTAGGGCGTTGGCGCGGAGGATGTTGAGGGCGAAGCTGCGAGCACGGGCCATGATGCCGGGGTTGACGCGGATTCGGCTGTTGTCCTCACCGAAGGTGACGTCGC
>CANFCX010000144.1 GCA_947445225.1 Rhodospirillales bacterium | reverse complement strand
CTCGATCCCGACCTGTCGCTGTGGCAGACGCTGGCCGGGAAGGGCGACACGGTTGTCGTGCAGGGCCGACAGCGTCACGTCGCTTCCTATCTCAAGGATTTCCTGTTCGACGATGCGCAATTCCGGGCCAAGGTCGCGACATTGTCGGGCGGCGAGCGCAACCGCCTTTTGCTCGCCCAGGTGCTGGCCCAGCCGTCGAACTTGCTGGTGCTCGACGAACCCACCAACGATCTCGATATCGAAACTCTCGATCTGCTCGAAGAAGTGCTCGCCGATTATGACGGCACGTTGCTGCTCGTCAGCCATGACCGCGATTTCCTCGATCGCCTAGTTACCAGTGTCATCGCCATGGAAGGCGACGGCGTCGTCGATGAATATGTCGGGGGCTACACCGACTATCTGCGGCAGCGCCGGCCGCGCGCGGCCAAGGTTCCGCTCAAACGGGCGGCCCGGCCGGCGGCAACGCCGCGCGAGCCGGCGCCTGAATCGCGGCTCACCTGGAAGGAACAGCGCGAGCTTGAGACTCTGCCGAAATCGATCGCGGGGCTTGAGGGCGAAAAATTGGCCGTCGAAAAGGCGCTGGGTGATGCCGGGTTTTATGCGCGCGACCGCGCTGGCTTCGAGGCTGCATCGAGGCGCCACGGCGAAATCCTGGCTGCGCTGGCCGAGGCGGAGGAGAGATGGCTTGTCCTCGCCGAGCGGGCCGAGCAATCGAAAAAAGTGCAGGGGCGATGAGCAAGGCTTTCGTCAAGGAAGACGCCGATGCGGACGATGTCGACGACAAGCCGGCGGAAATGCCGGCGGGCGTCAAAAATTACATCACGCCGGAAGGCTTCAAGCGCCTGCAGGACGAACAACGCAATCTGGTCAGGGTCGAGCGGCCGAAGATCGTCGAGATCGTGTCCTGGGCGGCCGGCAATGGCGACCGTTCGGAGAATGGCGACTACCTCTATGGCAAGAAGCGCCTGCGCGAAATCGACCGCCGCATCCGGTTCCTGACCAAACGCATGGAGATCGCGCAGGTCGTCGATCCGGCGCAGCAGAAGAACCGCGAGCGCGTATTCTTCGGCGCCACCGTCACCTACGCCAATAACGCCGGCGTCGAGAATACCGTCACGATTGTCGGCATCGATGAGGCCGATCTCGATAAGGGCCGGGTCAGTTGGCAATCGCCGATCGCGCGGGCGCTGATGAAGGCGGAGGTCGGCGACACCGTCGAACTGCGCTCCCCCGGCGGCACCGAGCCGCTCGAGGTTCTCGCGATCCGCTATTAAAGCGCCGCGCCCGGCTGCGTCAGGGAAATTGGCGGAATAAACAATATCAGCGCGGCCAATACGCGGATTACGCTTGTCACGGTGGCAAGGCGGATCGATAATCGCAAATACAACCCGGCAACCCGAAATCCTAAGGGGAGGGCATTCACATGGCCAATCGATTGGAATTGGATCGCCGGACCTTCATCGCCGCGACGGCGACGGTCGGCGGCGGCATGGCGATTGGGTTGGGCGTGCCCGCATTTGGACCGGGAGTTGCGAACTCTCAGGCCGCGGGCGTCGAGATCTTCAATTGGATCGTGGTCGCACCCGACAGCACCGTGACGATCCGTATCGCCCAGCAAGAGATGGGTCAGGGCACCATCACGGCGATGGCGCAGCTCTTGAGCGAAGAGCTCGAGCTCGACTGGTCGAAGATCAAGGCCGAATTCATCGATGTGACGAAACATCTGGCCCAAGACAAGGTCTATGGCAACACCGTTACCGCGGCGAGCTGGGGGGTGTATCGTTCGCAGGAATTGCTAAGGGTCGCCGGCGCGACGATCCGGATGATGTTCATCGGAGCCGCCGCCAGCCGCCTCAATGTGCCGGCCAGCGAGCTTGTCGCGGAGAACAGCGCGGTGATCCACAGGGCGTCGGGCCGCAGGCTGACCTATGGCGAGCTCGCCTCCGCCGCCTCCGCCGCCCGCCCACCCGATCCGCGGACGGTCACGCTGAAGGACCCCAAGGATTGGAAAGTCATCGGCAAATCGGTGAAGCGCCTCGACGTTTCGATGAAGACGGACGGCTCCCTTGTCTTCGGCATCGATGTGAAGGTGCCCGGCATGGTGCAGGCCGCGATCATGTCGAGCCCGGTCTTCGGCGGCAGACTCAAATCCTTCGACGCCAACGCCATCATGCGGATGCCGGGGGTCCGGAGGGTCGTTGAGATCAAAGGCGGCGCCGCCGGTTTCACGCCCGGCATGGATGACGGTATCGCCGTCGTTGCCGACAACTGGTGGCAGGCGAAGACCGCTCTCGATGCGTTGCCGAAGGAGTGGGACGGCGGCGCCAATGCCAATGCGAACAGCGACACCTACTTCAATGCCTTCAAAGCCGGCCTGACGGCCCCGCCGAAGCAGACTTTGCGCAACGAAGGCAATGTCGAGACAGCGCTGAGGTCGGCGGCGAAGACGCTCGAGGCCGAATATTACGTGCCCTATATCGAGCATGCGACGCTCGAGCCGATGAACTGCACCGCCCTCGTCACCGACGATCGTTTCGAAGTTTGGGCGCCGACGCAGAGCCCCGAGGCCGCGATCGACACGGCATCGAAGATCGTCGGCCTGCCGATCCCGAGGGGCAGGCTGAACATCACCTTTATCGGCGGCGGGTTCGGCCGGCGGCTGCGGCAGGATTATGTCAGCCAGGCCGTGCAGATCGCCAAGGCGATGAAAGGGACGCCCGTCAAACTTATCGTCAGCCGCGAAGAGACGACACGACACGGCTTTTATCGTCCCTCGACCCTCGGGAAACTCCGCGGCGGCCTGGATGCCAACGGCAATCTCGTCGCATGGAGCCACCGCATCGTCGGTCATGCCGAGGGCGAGGCGCTCGCCACTTACGGCGCGGACCAGCTCCTCTACGCAATCCCCAACATGCATGTCGATTTCGTGCATCAGCCGTCGCATGTGCCGACCGGGGCGCTGCGTTCGGTCGCTTTCGGGCAAAACACCTTCGCGACGCAAAGTTTCAAGGACGAACTCGCGCGGGCGGCGGGGAAAGATCCCTATCAATTCTCACGGGCGCTTCTCGATCCGGCAAAGACGCTCGCGACAGTGACGCGAAATGGACCGAAGGTCGTGCAAGAAAGACTGACGGCTCAGGATCGGACGCTTCGCCTGCGCAATGCGCTCGATGAGGTCGCCAAGAAATCGGATTGGGGTAAACCGCTCGGGCCGAACCGCGGCCGCGGATTGGCGCTGGAAGAAGAAACCATGTCCTTCTTCGCCGTGGTAGCCGAGGTCACCCTCGACGGCAGCGGCTGGTTCAGCCTGGATCGCGTCGTTGTTGCCGGCGATCCGGGCCATCTGGTCAATCCCTACAATGCGACCGCCCAGATCGAAGGCGCGGTCGCTTTCGGCCTGAACATCGCGTCCTATGGCGAAATCACGATCAACAATGGCCGCGTCGTCCAGAGCAATTTCGACGACTATCAGCAACTCCGCATCAGCGAAATGCCCAAGGTCGAGGCCCACTTCCCCACCTCCGGCGGCTTCTGGGGCGGGGTTGGCGAACCTCCCGTGGCAGCCATCATGCCGGCCTTGGCGAATGCAATCTACGACGCCGGCGGACCCCGCATCCGGACATTACCGCTCAAGAACGAGAACATCATCAAGCGGGCCTGACGGTCGAACCAAAAGAACAACAAAGGGAGACGATCACCATGATCACACTCAATGTGAACGGCAAGAACTACAACGTCGATGTCACGCCCGACACGCCGTTGCTGTGGACCTTGCGCGACAACATGGGCATGACCGGCACGAAGTATGGCTGCGGCATTTCCGAATGCGGCGCCTGCACGGTTCACGTGAATGGCCAAGCCAAACGTTCTTGCGTCACTCCGGCCGGTTCGGTCGTGGGCGCGCAGATCACCACCATCGAAGGCCTGTCGGCCGATAGCAGCCACCCGGTCCAAAAGGCGTGGAT
>CANFCX010000143.1 GCA_947445225.1 Rhodospirillales bacterium | reverse complement strand
TCGGCGCCCATCGTCAAATATTACTTTTTCGGATTGTGTTGATGCAGGAGGATCGAGTTGCCTTCGGTATCGAGACACACGGCCATGCGGCAGCGCGGGCCGTGAATGATATCGCTCTTGAACTCGACGTTCTTGGCCTTGAGATCGGCGATCAAGTGCGCCAGATCGCCATCGACCTCGAAGGCGACGGTGCCGCCCGCGGCGGCGCTGGGCGCGTCTTGCGTGGCATTGGTGATGGCGAAGCAGCCGCCGCCGGGCAGATCGTACTCCACCCACCATATGTCCCCGCGATTGCCGGCGAGGCCGGGCTTGAGCCCAAGCGTCCCCTCATAGAACTTTCGCGCCCGCCCGACGTCCCTGACGGGGTAGGACGTGAATGCGACTTTTTTCAACACTCACGTCTCCCGTGTCGCCCAGGGGAGAGTCGCGCTGGCGGCCGGGTTTAGGCGGCGAGGGGGACGGATTCTTCGCGGGTGGTGGTGACCAGCACGCGGACTTCGCCGGGGCCGCGCACGCCGAGATTGGATTCCAACAGTTGCGGCACCTGTTGCTTGATTTCCTTCAGGAGCGCGTCGTAACTCTCGGCCTCGACCTTGAAGCCCGGGATTTCGCTGCTGCTCGCCACCCAGCGCCGGGCCGCTTCGTTCCACTCCGCCTCGATGGCATAGGCTTGCTCGCACATGGATGGCTCCTTCGCGTCTACCTGCGGCCAAGAATAGGCCACCGGCGCCGTCCAGGCAAATGCTCTGGCGCGAAGCGGCCTGGTTGCGGCCTACCTTCGTCCCTCCGGCATCTTGGCGCCGGTGAGGTCGGCGTCCTGGAGATCGGCGCCATCGAGCCCGGCGCCGGTCAGATCGGCCCCGGCAAGCCTGGCGCCGCGCAGCCTGGCGCCGGCCAGGCTGGCGAGTGTCAGATCGGCGCCGGTGAGATTGGCCGGCCAGAAGCGGCCAGTCGGCGAGCCGTCGGGCTTGCGGAGCTCCGTGGGCAAGAGACTGGCGCCGGAAAAATTGGCCTGGGTCAGCTTCGCCTTGGAGAAATCGGCGCCGCCGCAATCGCTGTTCGACAGATCGGCCCCGGCGAGGTCGGCGCCCGCGAAATTGGTCAGCACCAAAAGGCAATGGCTGAGCTTCGCTCCCGCCAGCGCGCAGCCGGCGAGATCGGCACCGCTGAGATCGGCGCCCGAAAGATCGGCGCCAGCCAGATCGCGCCCGGCAAGCGTGGCCCGGCCGCCCTCGCGCCCTCCCGTGGCGATCCAGCGGTCGTGCCGCTTGATGGCATCCTTCAAATCGGTGGGAACGCGGTCCAGGTTGCGCATCATGATCGCGCCGCTCAACCGCACGCCGCTGAGATCGACGCCGTCGAGAATCGCGCCGCGCATCACGGTGTCGCGCAGATCGGCGCCCCTGACGATGGCGCCGGTCAGATTGACCCCGGTGAGGTTGGCGCCTTTCAAGCGCGCCGAGGCCAGATTGCAATCGGACATATCGGCGCCGGTGAGGTTGGCGCTGGTCATGTCGGCGCCGCCGAAATTGGTGCCCGGCGCGCTCGCTTCCCGCAGGCTCGATCGCGACAGATCGGCGTGTGTCAGATTCGCGTTGCCGAGCTTGGCGCGGTCCAGCTGCGCGCCGCTGAGGTTGGACTGCGAGCCCGCGCCCGGTATTTCCCCCAATTTGCCATACTGAAGCACGCCGGGACGAAGATCGACTCCGCGCAGGTCGCAACTCGTCAACTTGGTCCCTTTGAGCTGGCTGCCGCGCAAATCCGCCTTGTAGAGATTGGCGCCGGTCAGATCGGCGAGTTCCAAATTGACGCCGAACATGTCGGCATGGCTGAGATCGGCCTGTACCAGGATGGTCTTGTACAGAGTGGCGCCGGACAACACCGCCTGGCTGAGTTGCGCCAGCGTGAAGTCGCGCCCGGACAGATCGGCATCCTTGAAATTGGCGCGCTCCCCATCCTTCCGGCCGGCGAGGAATCGCGCATGCCGGGTCAGAATTTCTGGGAGTTCGCGGTCGAAACGGTCTTGTCCGAGCATGGCCTCGATTTCAAACAGTTCCGGCGAGTTTAGACATCGCCTGGCGTTCTGTCCCCTAGACCTTCGACTGAGATGGGGCGGCCTGCCGATTCCTTCACCAGCCACGCGACCGTCGCCGCGCCACGTTCGCGCTGGCGCAGAACCGAGTGCAGCCAGGGCACCAATTCCGCGAGCGCGGTGTCGAACCGCCAAGGCGGGTTGACGATGACCATGCCGCAGCCGTTGAGGCGCGTGGCATCATCGTCGGGATGGAGCAGTAATTCCGCGGCCAGAACCTTTTTCATGCCCGATGCCGCGAGGGACTTGTGAAATTGCGCGATCGGCCCGCGGTCCTTGATCGGGTACCACAGCGCGTAGATTCCGGTTGGCCAACGGCGCAGCGCGTGCCGCAGCCCGCGCTCCATGCGCGCCAACTCGTCCGCCTTCTCGAAGGCCGGATCGATCAGCACCAGCCCGCGGCGTTCCGTGGGCGGCAGGAAGGCCTTCAGCGCGGAGAAACCGTCGAGATGCCGCACCGTCACTTGCCGGTCGCCCGCATAATCGACGGCGAGGCGGGCCTGGTCCTCGGGATGAAGCTCGGTCAGCACGAGCCGGTCATCCGGCCGCGCGAGTTCGCGTACGATGCGCGACGAACCGGGATACCAGCGCCGCGCGCCGCCTTCGCCCTTGGCCGCCGCCGCCAATGCCGCGAGATAGGGCGCGAGCACGGCCGGCGAACGGGGCGCGTCGAGCAGGCGCAGGATGCCGTGGCGGAATTCGCCACCGCGCCGCGCTTCCTCCGAAAACAGGTCATAACGCGCCAGTCCGGCATGGGTGTCGAGATAGAAGAACGGCTTGTCCTTCGCCTTCAGAGTCTCGACCAGCAGCGCCAGGATCGCGTGTTTGAAAACATCGCTGAAGGAACCGGCATGAAAGGCGTGGCGATAGTTCAAGGCGATTCGACCCTATGCGGGGGATCGATAGAGATGGCGGCCGCCCTTGGCGTCCTCGACCACATAGGCATCGGCTTTGTCCTCGGCGCGGCGTAGATGGACCGGCCCGATCGGCACCTTGCCGTGCCCGCCCGGTATGTCGAGCACGTAGTTCGGCTGGCACAGCCCGGAGACGCGGGCGCGCAGACCGCGCACGATGTCCTGCCCGTGGGCGATGGTCGTGCGGAAATGGCCGGTGCCGGGCGCTGCGTCGAGGTGATGCAGGTAATAAGGCTTCACCCGAGCCGCGACGAGCGCGCGGAAGAGTGCTTCAAGTGTCTCCGGATCGTCGTTAACGCCCTTGAGCAGCACGGTTTGGCTCAACAGCGGGATGCCGGAATCGGACAGGCGACGCAGGGCCGCGCGCGCCAGCGGAGTCACCTCGCGCGGATGGTTACAGTGGATGACGACGTAGACCGCCTTTTCGGCGGCGAGTGCACGGATCATTGCCGGCCCCACGCTCTCCGGCGCCGCGACCGGTAAACGCGTGTGGATGCGGATGGCGCCGAGGTGGGCAATCGCGTCCAGCGCCCCGATCAGGCGGCGCAGGCGGCGCGCGGACAGGATCAGCGGGTCGCCTCCGGTGAGAATCACCTCCCAGATGGCGGGGCGTTGGCGGACATAATCGAGCGCCGCCTCCAGCTCCGTGGGAGTCAGCGCTTCACCGCCCGGCCCCACGCGCTCACGCCGGAAACAGAAACGGCAATAGACGGCGCAGGCATGGACAGGTTTGAACAACACCCGGTCGGGATAACGATGCACGATGCCTTTGACCGGCGTGAAGCGGTCGTCGCCGGTGGGGTCGGCGCTTTGGTCGTGGGTCGTTTGCAGCTCGGCCGCGTCGGGCACGAATTGGCGACGGATCGGGTCGTCCGCGTCGGCGCCCATCAAGGCCAACATGTCCGGCGTGACGCCGATGGCGTAACGGGCGGCCACCGCCGCCAGGCTGTCGCGCTCGCCCGCATCGGCGATGCCGGCGCCAACCAGATCGTCAACGGATCGCAGCGTCCGCCGGGGCGGGGCAGGAAGGTCGGTCATCGCTCGATACCTTGGGAATCGG
>CANFCX010000142.1 GCA_947445225.1 Rhodospirillales bacterium | reverse complement strand
CCGGCGCGTCCGAGGCGCTGTCGATGTCGGCAGCGAAGAGGTCGACGAGGTGATGGCGCAAATCCGGGCGAGTCAGGGGCTCCCGGAATATTTGGCCTCGGAGATATTTCTGTCCGTCGATTCGCCCGACCAGGACGAGGACGTTCGCCTGACGGCACAGCGTTTGGTCGAGCAAATCGGCGAAGGAGCGGATTTTTCGTCCGTGGCCCGACAATTTTCGCAAAGCGCGTCGGCCAGCGCCGCCGGCGATCTCGGTTGGGTGCTCGACAATCAATTGGACGACGAGGCTTATGCCCGGCTGCGCGATCTAAGCCCTGGCGAGATGATTGGCCCGGTACGTTCGCTCGCCGGTTATTACATTCTCCTTCTTCGGGACCGTCGTGTTCTCTCCGGCCCCGCCGCGGATGATGCCGTGGTCAGCCTCCGGCAAATCCTGCTCCCGCTATCGGCAAATGCCAGCCCCGAGGAGATCGAAAGCCAAAAGAACCTTGCCGATATTTTTCGCGAGACGGTCGCCGGTTGCGCCGACATGGAGAAGCTCGGACTTGAACTCGGCACACCGGTTGCGGGAGCTGGCGCCAAGATCAAGGTCAAAGAATTGGCGCCGGCGATCCGCGCCGCCGTGATCTCGGGTTCCGTTGGACTGGTGAGCGCCCCGCAAGTGCTTTCGGTCGGCGTGGCGGTCATCATGGTGTGTGAGCGCGAGGAGGCCGAGGCCCAATTGCCGCGCCGCGAGGAAATTCTTGCGAATCTCACGCGGCAACGCATCGACATCCAGGCACGTCGTTTTCTTCGCGATCTCCGCCGTTCCGCCTATATCGATCTGCGTGCATGAACGGCTCGGCCGTTCCTCCGATCGCGCTCACGATGGGCGAGCCTGCGGGGATTGGGGGAGAGATCACATTAAAGGCCTGGCTCCGGCGTAATGAAGGTGTGCCACCCTTTTTCGTCATTGACGATGCTGGGCGCCTTCAGCGTCTCGCCAAGCAGATTGGCCTATCCGTGCCCGTGCAGTCCGTGGCGACCGCGGCCGAGGCGGCGCGGGTCTTCAAGGACGCTCTGCCCGTACTTCCCGTTGGTGTAACCCTGTCGGCCTCGGCGAACGCCGAGCCCATCGCCGCCAACGCGGCGGCGGTTGTGTCTTCCATCGATCAGGCGCTGGCGCTGACGCTCGGCGGCGAGGCCGCGGCCTTGGTCACCAACCCAATCCACAAGAAGACACTCTACAACTCTGGATTCCGCCATCCGGGACAAACCGAATATTTGGCGGCCAAGGCCGGCGGCGGCGGCCCACCGGTCATGATGCTCGTTGGTGGCGGATTGCGTGTCGTACCGGTGACGATCCATCAATCCCTCCGCTCGGCCATCGCCGGACTAAAATCCGAGGACATCGTGTTTGCGGGGCGCGTTACGGCAAGGGCATTAGATGAGGATTTTGGCAGCCAGCGGCGCGTCGTTGCCGTGGCTGCCCTTAATCCGCATGGCGGCGAAGACGGCGCTTTCGGCGATGAGGAGATCGAGATCATCGCGCCGGCTGTCGCGGCGTTGCGCCAGAGCGGGGTCGAGGTCTTCGGTCCAGCGCCCGCCGACACATTGTTCCATGCGGCGGCGCGGCAGCGATATGATGCCGTGCTCTGCATGTATCATGACCAAGCGCTCATCCCGCTGAAGACGTTGGCGTTCGAGAGTGGCGCCAACGTCACGCTCGGCCTGCCCTTTGTCCGCACCTCTCCCGACCACGGCACGGCGTTCGATATTGCCGGCACCGGGCGGGCCAATCCCGAAAGCCTGATGGCGGCGCTGAGACTTGCCGCCGAGATAGCGGCTCGGCGGCGCGCCAGCGTCCGGCGTCCCACTCTTGTCTGATGCCTTACCGCCGCTGCGCGAGGTCATCGCGCGGCACGGCATCGGCGCGCGCCGCTCCCTCGGCCAGCATTTCCTGCTCGATCTCAATCTGACCGGACGAATTGCACGCAGCGCCGGCGACCTTACCCAAACGACAATCATCGAAATTGGCCCAGGCCCGGGTGGGCTGACGCGGGCATTGCTGGAGGCCGGCGCGCGTCGGGTCGTCGCGATCGAACGCGACGACCGTTGTGTCGCTGCTCTCGCCGACCTCGTCGCGGCATACCCGGACCGGCTTCGGATCGTCGCGGCCGATGCCCTGGACGTCGATCTCACCACGCTCTGCGGTCCACCTCGAAAGATCGTCGCCAACCTCCCCTACAACATCGGCACGGCGTTGCTTCTGCGCTGGCTGATGCAGGCCGACGCCTTTGTCGACATGACGTTGATGTTCCAGCGCGAGGTCGCCCTTCGGCTGGTCGCGGCGCCGGGCACCAAGGATTACGGTCGCTTGAGCGTGTTCACGCAATGGCGCTGCCGCGCCCGCCGGCTGTTCGACATTCCGCCCAGCGCCTTCACGCCGCCGCCCAAGGTCCATTCGAGCGTCGTGCAGCTGGTGCCCATCGCGGAGCCCCAGCCCGCGGTGCCGGCGGCGGCGCTCGAGCGGGTCACGGCCGCCGCTTTTGGCCAACGGCGAAAGATGCTGCGCTCCAGCCTCAAAACCCTCGGCGTGGATGTGGGAGCGCTTCTGGAACGCGCGGGCGAGAACCCGACGGCGCGGGCTGAGGAATTGGACGTCGCCCGCTTTGGCGCTCTCACCGAGGCCTATCTTGCCCTGGGTGGCGGCGATCATTGACCCTGACGCAGGGCCTTTACGAAATCGGTCAAACCGACTTGCCGGTGGCGGCGAAGGCGCTCCGCGATCAGGATCGCGTAGACGCAGCGGACACTTTCGTCGAGGTCGCGATTGACGATGATGTAGTCGTATTCCGCCCAATGACTCATTTCGCCCGCGGCATCGGCCATGCGGCGCGCGACCACATCGTCGCTGTCCTGGGCGCGTGTACGCAGTCGGCGTTCCAATTCTTCGGTCGATGGCGGGAGGATGAAGACGCTGACCAGGTCGGTGCGCGCCGCCTGCGCTAGTTGCTGCGTTCCCTGCCAGTCGATATCGAAAAGGACGTCGCGCCCGGCGGCCAACGCCCGTTCGACCGGCTGGCGCGGGGTGCCGTAGTAATTGTCGAAGACCTTTGCGTATTCCAGCAATTCGCCGCGGTTGATCATCAGATTGAATTCGGTCGGATCGACGAAACGGTAGTCGACGCCATCAACTTCGCCGGGCCGCTTGGGGCGGGTCGTCGCCGATACCGACATCGTCACCTCGGCATCGAGCGCGAGCAGCCGCCGTGAAATCGTGGATTTTCCCGCCCCCGATGGCGACGACAACACGAACATCAGCCCCCTGCGCCCGTTATTCATGTTCGCGCGGCGGGAAAGCCCGCCCCCAAATGTCCCGACCGGACCATCATTCGATATTCTGAACCTGCTCCCGGAGGCGATCGATGGTTGCCTTCAGGGCAAGACCGATACGCGTGAGATCGGAATCGGCCGATTTCGAACACAACGTGTTCGCCTCGCGATTGAATTCCTGGCACAGGAAATCGAAGCGGCGGCCGACGGGACCGCTCTCCCGCAACAGCGCGTGAGCCGCTTCGGTGTGAGCCTTGAGACGATCAAGCTCCTCCCGCACGTCAACTCTCGCCGCCAGCAGGGCTGCCTCCTGCGCCAGGCGTTCGACTGGCAAGGCGGGATCGGCGCCGATGAGCGCCTCGACTTGGGCCTTGAGCCGAACGCGAATGGCCTCGGGCTGGGTTGCGGCTGTCGCCGACGCGGCGACCGCCAAGCGTTCGATTTCATCGAGCTGTTCCAGGAGAATCGGTGAAAGGCGTGCGCCTTCGGCGTGCCGCGCGGCATCCAGATCGGCAAGCGCGGTATTGAGTGTTTCGACCATCATCGCCTCATGCCGCTCGCGCTCTTCCGGTGTTTCTTCTTCTTCCACGGCCTCGACCACACCGCGGATGGCGAGGAGCCCGTCGAGCCTGGCCGGCGCCGCCTTGACCCGCCCGTCGAGTTCGGCGACGAGGAGCAGAAGTTGATCAAGAACCGCCTGATTGATCCTGAGACGCGTGCCGCCGCCGGTGCGAACCACGGTCAGGTTAAGGGAGATGTTTCCGCGGCCGAACCGTCCGGAGGCGCGCGTGCGCGCCACGTCCTCAAGGCCTTCAAGCCCGGCCGGCATTCGGCACCGCACCTCAAGGCCGCGGCCGTTTACGCTGCGCGCCTCCCAGGTCCAGGTGACACCGCTCGCCCCCCCGGTGGCTCGTG
>CANFCX010000141.1 GCA_947445225.1 Rhodospirillales bacterium | reverse complement strand
GCTCATCAAGAATTCGCCAACCACCTCGCCGCCGGTGAAGACGAAGGTCTTTTTGAACAGCTTGACCCAATCCGCCTTCGGCAGAGGATGGTGAACGTCGATCCAAGCGGCGAAGCTTCCGTGGTTACCCCGCAGCGCAACGATCCGCCGCGCGTTTTCGATGACGGCATCGACCTTCTTCCGGTTTCTAATGATGCCGGCATCGGCCAGCAGGCGTGCCTTATCCTGCTCGCCAAAGGTGGCAACGATTGAGGGATCGAAGCCCGCGAAGGCAAGTTTGAAGGCCGCCCGCTTCCGGAGCACGATCAACCAAGACAGCCCGGCCTGATTGATTTCGAGCGTCAGCCTTTCGAACAGCACATGATCGTCGCTGACCGGAAAGCCATACTCGTTATCGTGGTATGGCCCGTGCCAAGGATGACCGGGCGCTGCCTCGCAATATCCCGACATGCCCTAGGGGCGAAAAGAGAACGGTCCAGCTTCGATCAGCCAGAAGGTGAACCCCCACAGGACAATCGCGATGCCGGTCGTAACCCCCATCTTCAGCCAAAGCCGGGGTTGCGCGGGCGCCCCGACTTCATGACCCTTTTCGACCTGATCCGGGGTCCGAACGCCCCAGGGCAGGACAACGAACAACACCAGCCACCAAAGGACCAGAAACGTCGCAATGCCGGAAACCCAGCCCATGATCCGGCCTCAGACCTGTTCCAATTCGATCAGCGTTCCGCAGAAATCCTTGGGGTGCAGGAACAGCACCGGTTTGTTATGGGCCCCTATTTTCGGCGCCCCATCGCCCAAAACGCGAGCGCCTGCCGCCACGAGTCGGTCGCGCGCCGCCAGGATGTCCTCGACCTCGTAGCAGATGTGATGAATGCCCCCCGACGGGTTGCGCGCGAGAAAATTGGCGACAGGCGAGTTGTCGCCCAAGGGCCGCAGCAATTCGATCTTGGTATTGGGCAGATCGATGAACACGGTGGTCACGCCATGGGCGGGCTGGTCCACCATGTCCGAGACCTTGGCGCCAAGGGTATCGCTGTACATCTTCATCGCCGAAGCCAAGTCGGGAACGACGATGGCGACGTGGTTAAGCCGACCGATCATGATATTTCCTCCTCCGAGCGGAAGTTAACACCGCGCCCCGGCGCTCGCTAGACGCGTACAAGGTGGATCTCGGTCACAGGCCTTTTGCCCGACCATTCGCGTGCCTTGTTGCGAACCGCCCGGCGAACCGCCTCGCGCAACAAATCGTCGCCGCCCTTCGAGCCGGCTTTCTTGACCGCATCGCCTATGACTCCGGCGAGAGCGGCGTGCAATTCACTATCGCCCGCCGGATCGAGGAGGCCGGGCGCGGCGATCTGTGGCTTTCCAACAAGGCGGCCGCGAGAATCAAGAACGATCGTCACCAGCGCGGCGCCATTCCAGGCGACGCGCCGCCGCCCCGCGAGAACCGGTCCATCGACCGCAAGCAACCGGCCGCCATCGGCCGCCAGCCGCCCACTGTGAACTCGATCGATGATGGCGGCCTTACCCGGCGCCAGACGAATGAGGGTACCGTTTTCCGGAATGATGACCTGTTGCACCTGGCAATCCTCGGCGAGCCGGGCATGGGCCGCCATGTGCTGCGCCTCGCCATGGACCGGCACGGCGATTCGCGGCCGCACGAGCTGATACATGCGAGTCAGATCTTCGCGCGCCGGATGTCCGGAAACATGGACGAAATGATCGATTTCCGTCACCAATTCGACGCCACGGCGGGACAATGCATTGTGAAGCCGTGCGATCGGACGTTCATTTCCGGGAATAATCCGCGACGAAAAAATCGCGGTATCGCCGCGTTCGAGAACAATGTGGGGATGTTCGCCCGCCGCGATGCGGGAAAGCGCCGCGCGAGGCTCACCTTGGCTGCCGGTGCAGATGAGAAGCACCTTGTCGCGCGGCAGCCACGCCGCCTCGCGTTCGTCGAGGAAGCGGGGCAGATCGACCAGATAACCGTTTTCCTTTGCCGCATCGTGAATGCGCCACAGCGACCGGCCAACAAGGGCAACGTGGCGATCATGGGCGGCGGCGATGCGGGCAATCGTATCGAGCCTGGCGACATTGGACGCAAAGCAGGCAACGGCGATCCGGCCGACTCGTGGGGCGATGAGGGCGTCGAGGCTTGGCCGCAAATCGGCCTCCGACCCCGACACACCTTCGCGCATGGCGTTGGTCGAATCCCCGATGAGCGCAAGCACGCCGCCGGCACCGAGCGCCTGTAGGGCTGCCACATCGCTGACTTCGCCGATGACCGGCCCGGGATCGAATTTCCAATCGCCGGTATGCAGGATCGTCCCCAACCGCGTGCGAATGGCGAGTGCGTTCGGCTCCGGGATCGAATGGGTCAGGGTGATCATCTCGATGTCGAAGGGGCCGACCTGAAATCGCCCCTTGAGCGGGATCTCGGTGATCGGCACGTCGCGTTCCCACCCCGCTTCATGAAGTTTGCGACGAAGGAGGGAAGCCGTAAATCCGGTTGCGTAAATCGGGCAGCGCAGCCGCTGCCACAGATAGGGCACGGCGCCGAGATGATCCTCGTGAGCGTGAGTTAGGACCAAACCGATGAGGTCGTTGCGATGTGCTTCGATGAAGACGGGATCGGGAAGGATGACCTCGACACCGGGCATGTCCTCACCGCCAAAGGTGACGCCCAAATCCACCATCAACCACTTGCCGTCGAGGGCGTAGAGGTTGAGGTTCATCCCGATTTCGCCGGACCCTCCAAGGGGAAGAAAGTAGAGACCGTCGGAGAATTTGCCGTTGGGCTTGGGCCTTGCGGTCATCGTGGAGGCGGCGACGGCGCCCGGGTGCGGCGATGAATTTCGACAAGACCGCGGAGCGTGAGGTCGGGATCGATCGCCGTGATCGCCGGAGTCGCGTCCCGAAACAAGGCCGCCAGCCCGCCAGTCGCGATGACCGTCATTTTCTCGCCGCGCTCGTCTTGGATTCTGCGAATCAGGCCTTCGATCAGGCCGACATAACCCCAGAAAATTCCCGATTGCATGGCTTCGATCGTCGACTTTCCAACGACGTGGCGCGGTCGTCGGATATCGATCCGCGGCAGCTTCGCCGCCGCCAGGTGCAAAGCCTCCATCGACAAATTGATGCCGGGCGCGATGGCGCCGCCACAATAATTACCCTTGGAGTCGATGACATCGAAGGTCGTGGCCGTCCCGAAATCGACCACGATGGCGGGAACCACCTTCTTGACCAGCGCCGCCACCGCATTGACCAAGCGGTCGGCCCCGATCTCTTCGGGACGGTCGAGCAGTACCTTGATGCCAAGGTCGGCGCCGTCATCACCCACGACAACCGGCTCGCAGCCGAAATACCGTCGGCACAGCAATTTTAGGTTGAACGTCGATTGCGGGACGACGCTCGCGATCACCGCGTCGCTGACGTCGGCGCGGCCAAGCTGCTCCAACGCCATCAGCTGCATGAGCCAGACGGCGTATTCGTCCGCCGTGCGTCTGCCGTCGGTCGCGGTGCGCCAAACGCCCTTGAGCACGTCGCCATCGAACACGGCAAAGACGACATTGGTGTTTCCGGAATCGATGGCAAGAAGCATCGGGTCCTCTTCAGGCGCGCGGTGCGAAAAAGACATCGCCCGCCGCTATCTTGCGGCGGGAGCCGTCGGGTAAGGCGAGCATCAGCGCGCCATCTTCGTCAAGCCCGACAAAATCGCCCCGCAAAGTTTCGTTCGAGAGGCGTGCTGAGATTGCACTGCCAAGCCCGGCAGCCGAATCGAGCCATGCCTGCCTGATCGGAGCGAAACCTTCCCGCTGCCACCGTGCCGCCCAACCCGGAAATATCGCCATGAACGAGTCCAGCAGATCGGCCGGGGTCGCCGCAGCGGCCCCTTCCGCCGTCAGACATGTGGCGGTGGCATCGACGTCCTCCGGAAACGACACGACGTTGATGCCCATGCCAACAATCAACCAATCAAGCCGCCGCGCTTCGGTCGATTCGGTCTCGAGCAACAACCCAGCCACCTTGCGCCCGCCGATTAACAGGTCGTTCGGCCACTTCAAGCGCAACGCGGCGGGCGTCGGCAATCGGGGCCGGATCGTATCGGCGGCGGCGAGCGCCGCCACGAAGCTCAACTGAGGCGCCGCCGCGGGTGCGCAATCCGGGCGCAGCACAAGCGAGGCATAAAGGTTTCCGGCCGGCGACGCCCAGGTTCGGCCCCGCCTTCCCCGCCCCGCCGTCTGCCGACGCGCGCACACCAGCGTCCCCGCCGGCGCGCCCTC
>CANFCX010000140.1 GCA_947445225.1 Rhodospirillales bacterium | reverse complement strand
GCTTCAGCGCCTCCGCAACCTCGATGTCGCGGCCGATCAGATACAGCGGTTGCAGCGCCAGGGTACGGCCGATCGGCTGGTCACCGTGCGGGCGCCCAACGCGGGCGTGGTCATCGAGAAGATGGCGATCGAGGGGATGCGGTTCATGGCCGGCGAGCCGCTGTACCGCATCGCGGATATGTCCCGGATGTGGTTGATCGCCGATGTCTTCGAGCAGGACTTGGGCCTCATTTTGCCCGGCCAGGCGGCGAAGGTGACGGTGAACGCTTATCCGGGGCGCGCCTATACCGGACGAGTCGATTTCATTTACCCGGCGCTGTCACGGGAAACCCGGACGGCGCGGGTGCGTATCGAAATCGCCAATCCCGACAACAGCCTGAAGGCGGACATGTACGCCACGGTCGAGGTATCGGTCGCTGTCGGCCGCGCCAACGCGCTGGCCGTTCCGGAATCTGCGGTCCTCGACAGCGGTACGCGGCAGAGTGTGTTGATCGAACGCGGCGAGGGGCGTTATGAACCTCGGGCCGTGCGTCTGGGTGCCAGCGCCGATGGTTATGTCGAAGTACTCGAGGGCGTCGCCGCCGAAGACAGGGTCGTCGTCGGCGCCAATTTCCTGATCGACGCCGAAAGCAATCTGAAGGCCGTCTTGCGCAGTTTCACCGCTCCGGAAGCCAAGATTTCCGGAAAGGGCGTCGTCACGGCTTTCACGCCCGGACAAAACGCGATCACGATCGAGCACGAGCCCATTCCGGCTCTCCAATGGCCGGAGATGGAAATGGAATTCGATCTGGCGCCCGGCCTGGCAGTCAAAGGCATACAGGTCGGACGGCGCGTGGAGTTCACCTTGTCCAAACGCGGCGAGGGCGCCTACGTCATCGACCGCATCGTGTCCCCAGGGTCGGGAGGATAGCGCCATGATTGCGGCGCTCATCCGCTGGTCGGCGCACAACGTCGTCTTCGTCCTGCTCGGCACCCTGATCGTCATCGGCGCCGGGCTTTACGCCGTGACGAGGGTACCGCTCGACGCCCTACCGGACCTTTCGGACACCCAAGTCATCATCTACACCGAGTACCCGGGACAAGCGCCGCAGGTCGTGGAGGATCAGATCACCTATCCTCTGACCACGGCCATGCTCAGCGTTCCCCGATCGAAGGTCGTGCGAGGATTCTCGTCCTTCGGCGTGTCGTTCGTCTATGTCATCTTCGACGATGGCACCGACATATACTGGGCGCGATCGCGGGTTCTGGAGTATCTCAGCGCGTCGGCAAGGGGCCTGCCGCAAGGTGTGACGCCATCGCTTGGCCCCGATGCCACGGGCGTCGGGTGGGTCTACCAATACGTCGTATCCGGGGCCGACCGGACGCTGGCCGAGCTTCGAAGTCTGCAGGACTGGCACATCCGCTTCGGGCTCGCCAAAGTCGAAGGGGTTGCCGAGGTCGCGAGCATCGGCGGCTTCGTTCGCACCTACCAGGTGATCGTCGATCCGCGTCGATTGCAGGCCTATGGCGTCGCGCTGTCGGCCGTGACGGCCGCCATTCGCGCCAGCAACGCCGATGTCGGCGGCCGCGTGATCGAGATGACCGAGGCCGAATTCATGGTGCGCGGGCGTGGTTACCTGCGGGGTGTCGCCGATCTCGAACAAGTCGTTCTAAAGGTCGAAGCAGGCACGCCCGTCCTATTGCGCGATGTCGCGCGGATCGAGATTGGGCCAGACGAGCGTCGCGGCGTGGCCGAACTGAACGGCGAGGGCGAAGTCGCCGGCGGGATCGTGATTCAACGCTTCGGCGAAAACGCCCTCGATGTCATTCGCCGGGTCAAGGCCGCGATTGTCGAACTCATCCCGAGCCTGCCCGCCGGAACGACGATCGAGCCGGTCTACGACCGTTCCGATCTCATCTATCGGGCGATCGATACGCTGCGGACCACGCTGATCGAGGAGAGCGCGATCGTCGCGGCGGTCTGTGTCATCTTCCTCCTCCATATCCGAAGCGCGCTTGTCGCCATCATCATGCTGCCGGTCGGCATTCTGATGGCGTTTATCGCGATGGCGGGACTTGGCATCGGTTCCAACATCATGAGCCTGGGAGGGATCGCGATTGCGGTCGGTGCGATGGTCGATGCGGCCATCGTCATGATCGAGAACGCCCACAAACACCTTGAACGAGCCGGCCCGAAGGCCCCGCGAACGCCGGCAATTCTCGCGGCGGCGGTGGAGGTTGGCCCGGCGCTGTTCTTCAGCCTGCTGGTCGTTACCGTCTCTTTCATGCCGATTTTCGCGTTGGAAGCGCAGGAGGGGCGGCTGTTCAAACCGCTGGCTTATACCAAGAGTTTTTCGATGGCGGCCGCGGCGATTCTGTCGGTGACACTGGTTCCGGCACTGATGGTGCTGTTCGTCCGCGGCCGGATCCTTCCCGAAAGCAGGAATCCGATCAACCGGGCATTGATCTGGCTCTACCGGCCGATTATTGCCCTCGTGCTGCGCGCGAAGGTTGTTGTCATCCTGTTGGCGGTCGCGGTGCTCGCCGCGGCCGCGCTGCCGGCGGCGAGGTTGGGCACGGAGTTCATGCCCAACCTGAACGAGGGCACATTGTTCTACATGCCGACGACGCTGCCCGGTCTGTCGATTACCAAAGCCGGAGAGCTGCTCCAGACACAAAACAAGATCATCAAGAGCTTCCCCGAGGTTGCCTCGGTTTATGGAAAGGCAGGGCGCGCCGCCACTGCGACCGATCCCGCGCCAACCGAAATGTTCGAGACGGTCATCAATCTGACGCCGGAGTCCCAATGGCGCCCAGGCATGACCTTGGACAAACTGATCGCCGAGATGGACCGCGCGTTGCAGATCCCCGGCGTCAGCAATGCCTGGACCATGCCGATCAAGGCCCGCATCGACATGTTGTCCACGGGCATTCGTACGCCGCTCGGAATAAAACTGTTCGGAAAGGATCTCGATGAAATGGATCGGGCCGCCCGCCAGATCGAGGCGGTGTTGCACACCGTACCGGGCACCGCGAGCGCCTTCGCGGAGCGTCTAACCGGCGCGTTTTACCTCAACATCGAGCCGGATCGCGCGGCGCTTGCGCGATATGGCCTGATGGTGGGCGATCTCCAGGATGTCATCGCGACGGCGCTTGGCGGCGAAGCGGTGACGACGACCGTCGAGGGACGAGAGCGCTATACGGTCAACGTCCGCTATCCGCGCGATTTGCGTTCCGATCCACAGGCGATCGCCGCTCAAGTTCTGGTGCCGACTCCGTCGGGGGCGATGGTCCCGCTTGGACAAGTCGCGACCCTTCGGCGCTCCCAGGGGCCGGCGACCATCCGTACGGAAAATGCTCAGCTCGCGCTTTATATCTACATCGACATCCGCGATCGCGACATCGGCGGCTATGTCGCCGATGCGCGAAAAGCATTGGCGGAAAGCGTGCGCCTTCCCGCGGGTTATTACACGATCTGGAGCGGCCAGTTCGAGTATCTGGAGCGAGCCACGGAGCGCCTGAAGATCGTCGTGCCGGCCACCCTGGCCGTGATCTTCCTGCTGCTCTACCTAAACTTTCGCAGGCTGACCGAGACCCTCATCGTCATGCTGTCTCTGCCGTTCTCGGTCGTTGGGGGTCTGTGGCTGATGGACTGGATGGGATTCAACCTCAGCGTCGCCGCGGCTGTTGGCTTCATCGCACTTGCCGGAGTAGCCGCGGAGACCGGGGTTGTCATGCTTCTCTACCTCGATCACGCACTTTCGCGCGTCAGGGCACATTGCGAGGAGCAGGGGCGAGTTCTGTCGAGCGCCGATATCCGAGCCGCGGTCATGGAGGGTGCTGTTGACCGGGTGCGGCCGAAACTGATGACGGTTGCCGCCATCATGGCCGGACTGCTGCCGATTCTATGGAGCACCGGCGCCGGCTCGGAAGTCATGCAGCGAATCGCGGTTCCCATGATCGGCGGCATGGTCTCCTCGACTCTGCTGACGTTGATCGTCATTCCCGCGATTTACGCGCTGATCAAAGAGGCTGGGTTAATTGGCCGAAAGGGAGTGCCCCGTGCTGCTGCGCCGCGAGGACCGATTGTATCCCATTCAAGCGGTGATTGAGCGGCTCCATCACATTGGTCGTGGGTCCCCGCAATCACGCCGGTGACACGCGGCCGAGCTATTGCCGAATCTTGGTGACGGCCTGACGGATCAGGCGGCGGCTTGGGCTTGAGGCACGGCAGAATTGCCGATGACTTCGATCCCATCGGTGAACTTCACACCTTGGATCACCTTTGGCAACTGGTTGTGACCGTCGAGGCGG
>CANFCX010000139.1 GCA_947445225.1 Rhodospirillales bacterium | reverse complement strand
CCTCCGGAGGGGAAAGATCATGCTGCGCAATTTTTCCAGCGGGGCAATTCTCGCTTTGCTTCTTGCCGCGAGTTCGGTGCTCGCATCCGCCGATGTCCACGCCCAAGGAAGAACCATGCGGTTTGCCACGGGTCCGTCGGGCACGGCTTGGGGCGCATTGGGAAATGCTCTGGTGTCGGTGTGGGAAAGGGCCCTGCCTTTTTCCGATGTCGAAACCCAACCGGGCGATGTGCGCGCCAATATCGACGCTATCGAGAACGGCACCGCTGAACTTGCTCTGAGCACCAGCTCGGCAACAGCGGACGCGATTGCCGGAAAGGGCTCTTTTTCCAAGAAATACACCAATGTTTGCCAATTGGGGGCGCTGTACCCGCAGGCCCTACAGGTGTTCGCCGCGGCCGAGACGAAGGCGGAAACGATCGGCGATTTGAAGGGAAAGGTCGTCGCCGTTCCACGAAAAGGCGACGCGGCCGAGCCGGTCGCGGAACTCGTGTTGAAGGCGAATGGGCTTGGCAATGGTGCGGTCAAGACGGTCCCGGCTGACTCCATCGAGGCGATGGATCTGCTGAAGGACGGCAAGGTTCAGGCCGCGATTCTCGGTGGGCGTGTGCCCATCCCCGAAATGGCTGATTTCGCCACACTTAAGGCGCTGACCCTTCTCGCTATCCCGGACAGCAAGGGCGAGGAGATCGAACAGGACAACCCAGGCGTTTTCACCGCCTCGGTCAAATCCGGGACCTATGCTCAACAAGACAAGCCCGCCCTAAGTGCTGCCTACGCCGTCCAGCTCCTCATCGGCTGCAACCAGGGCGAAACGCGAGCCTATGGGCTGATCAAGGCGATATCCGAAAATCTGCTACTGCTGCTGGTCACCGAATCCGCATTCGACGATATGGACGAATCGAGCCTAGCGGAGGATTTCGGCGCGCCGATTCATACCGGCGCGGAGCTGTTTTTCACCGAAGCGCCGAAACGTTAGGCGCGCCCTGGCACGCACCGCGCCATGAGCGTCGTCGGCCTCGATCATTTTACGATTATCACCGCCGATCTCCGCGCGACGCGCGAATTTTACGCCGACGTGCTTGGCCTGATGGAAGGTCCGCGCCCGCCCTTCGATTTTCCCGGCGCCTGGTTTTATTGCGGCGACCGGCCGATCGTTCATGTCATCGCCGGCCGTGAGCCAAAGGGCCTTACCACCGGCCCCGTCGATCACATCGCCCTGCGCGCGGGACGCTTCGATGATTTTCTCGCCAGGATCGAAGCTCGCGGCGTTGCGTACCGACAAAAAATCGTTCCCCTTCTGGGGACGCGGCAGGTTTTTATGACGGATCCCAATGGCATCCGCCTGGAACTCAATTTCGACCCGGCGGGCTGACTTCACCGCGCGCGCCGCTCGGCGAGGGCGGAATTCTCCACCCGAATACGGTGAGAGAGGATCGCCGCGTTAAGCAACGAAAACAGCAAAGCGATTTCCCAGGCGCCGAAGGCCAGCGGCAGGATCGCGATCTCGACGGCCACGATCATGTAATTCGGGTGCCGAACCCAGCGATAGGGGCCCTTTCGCACAAGTTCGCGTCCCGGCAGAGTGATGATCCGCGTGGTCCAATAACGTCCCAAAGACCCAATGACCCAAACCCGGAGTCCCTGCAGCGCAACGAAGAATACCAGCAGCGCCCAATTCATTGGCGCATCGGTCGGCACCGCGACAAACAGGGCGATGAGCCAAGCGGTGTGCACCAGAACGAGAAGCGGATAATGCGCGGCGCCATATTCGATGCCCCCCGCGGTGAGCAGCACGCGCGTGTTGCGGCGCGCTAGAAGAAGTTCGCCAAAGCGCTGCGCGGCCACGGCCAATACGATCCACTGAACCATGCTCATGAGGATTCCAGCGTCAGGAATCCGGCGGTGAACCCCGGTCCCATCGCCGACAACAGGGACCGGCGACCCAGGTCGGATCGCAGCATTTTTTCGAGAACGAAGAAAACGGTCGCGGCCGACATGTTGCCATAGTCGCGCAGAACGGCGCGGGCAACATCGAGTGTGCCCGGCTTGATTGCGAAAGCTTCTTCCAGCGCGGCGATCACCTTGGTGCCTCCGGGATGGCAGACAAAATTGTCGATATCGGACAGACGCAGCCGATGTTTGGCCAGGAAGCCATCAACCGCCGGACGCATCTGCTGGCGGACCAGTGTGGGGATGTCGCGCGAAAACAACACCCCGAATCCATCGTCCTCCACGCTCCAGCCCATGACGTCCAATGAATTGGGCCAGGTGTGTTCACCCCAGGCTGCCAAAGCCGGGCCTTCGCCGGCGCCCAAGATCGCGGCCGCGGCGCCATCCCCGAAAAGCGCCGAGGCGATGATGTTGCTCTTGGATTGGTCAGCCTTGCGAAAGGTCAGGCTGCAAAGCTCAACGACCGTAAACAACACCGGTTCATTGGGCGCACAAAGGGAAAGCGCGGCGGCGCGTGCGAGGCCGACGACGCCGCCCACGCATCCCAGGCCGAAAATCGGCAGGCGCTGCACGTCGCGCCGCAAGCCCAGCCGCTCGGTCAGCAAGGCATCCAGACTTGGCGTCGCGATGCCAGTCGTGGAAACACTCACGATGCTGGCGATGTCCTCGATCCGAATCCCGGCCTTCGCGATACAGTCGCTGGCGGCTTTTTCGAGCAAGGCGACCGCGTTGTCGATATAGAGCCGGTTGCGTTCGGCCCAACCATGGTCGCCTTCGTGCCAGTCCAGCGGCACGCAGGAATGGCGATGTTCGATTCCGGCATTGGCGAAGGCCGGCAGCAGCCGCTCGAAATCCTCCGGACGCCGCGCAAAAATCGCCCTCGCCCGGGCCTTGATGTCGTCCTGGTTCAGGACGATCGCGGGCACGGCGGTCGAAAGCGATAAGAGGCGCGGCATCGTTGGCATGGCTGCGGCCATTTTTGCACGGAGCGCCGCACTTGTCACGGCGACCGCCAAGCCCCATCTTGGCCGACGAAGAGGTCCCGATGTCGAACCAACATTCCGAACCGCCGGCTCCGGCCGGGCCGACCGAGCCGAGACGTCCCGGTGTCCTCTTCCACCTCGGGCTAGTGGCGCGGCTGCGTGCCTATTTCTTCGCCGGCGTGTTGGTCACGGCGCCGATTTCGATCACGTTCTACATCGCCTGGCTCATCATCGCGTCGATCGACAGCAGCGTGCAGACGTTGATTCCGGCGAAATACCATCCGGAGAATTTTCTGCCCTTTAGCGTGCCTGGATTGGGCCTGATCGCGGTTCTGGTCGGGCTGACCACAATCGGGGCGCTGACCGCCGGATTGCTTGGCCGCATTCTGGTGCGCCTCAGCGAACGGGTCGTGCTCGGCATGCCCGTGGTTCGCGGCATCTATGGCGTTGTCAAACAGATCGTCGAGACCGTGATGGCCCGCAACGCCTCGGCCTTTCGCGAGGTCGTGCTGGTCCAGTTTCCGATTGAAGGGTCGTGGACGCTGGGTTTCGTCACCGGTGTTTCGGCGGCTGAGTTCCGGCGGCTGGTTGCCCAGGATTTGGTCAACGTCTTCGTCCCGACGACGCCCAACCCGACCTCGGGCTTTCTCCTCTATATCCCGCGGGCCAAGGTCAAACCCGTCTCGCTCAGCGTCGAGGAAGCCATTAAACTCGTGGTGTCCGGCGGCATCATCGCACCTCCCGAGTTCAAGGCCGATGGCGCGCGTGCCGTCGGCCCGCCGGGGCAGGCCGCCTAAGCTATCCCGACCGCAAACGCCGCACCGCGGCATCCTGTTCGAACAAATAGAGGAGCGTTCGGAGCGCTTCGCCGCGCGCCGAACTCAATTCCGGATCCCGATCGACGATCAGCCTTGCATCGTCGCGGGCGATGCCGAGAAGATCGGAATGCACGGCGATGTCAGCCAGCCGAAATTCCGGCAGACCGCTTTGGCGCGTCCCGAGCACTTCGCCGGCCCCGCGCAGGCGCAAATCCTCCTCGGCGATGACGAAGCCGTCCTCGGTGTCGCGCAGGACGTTAAGCCGGGCGCGCGCCGTTTCGGTCAGGGGCGACGCATAAAGCAACACGGCGGTCGATCGGCGCGCGCCGCGCCCGACCCGACCGCGCAGCTGATGGAGCTGCGCGAGTCCAAAGCGCTCGGCGTGTTCGATGACCATCACGCTGGCCGCGGGCACATCCACGCCGACCTCGATGACCGTCGTCGCCACCAGGATGTCGATGGCGCCATGGGCGAAGCCCGCCATCGCCCGATCCTTCTCCGCCGCCGGCATCCTTCCATGCACCAGTCCGACGCGGTCCTTGCCGAAACGCTGGGCCAGGGTGGCGTGGCGTTCCACGGCGTT
>CANFCX010000138.1 GCA_947445225.1 Rhodospirillales bacterium | reverse complement strand
TAGCCCATGTCTTCCAATAGTTTGAGCGTCGAGGAACGGCCGGCGCCGGACATGCCGGTCACCAGCAAGACCCGGCGCCGCGTCTTCGTGTCGCTGGACGATTTCACCGCCGGGTTTTCAACGCCCGCGATCATCCTTGGACAAGCGCCTCGTCGGGCGCGAGCGGCGCCGAGGCGACCGCGACGCGCAGTTTGGCCGGCGCCGACGCCTCAAAAGGCGCGATGTCGATTCGCCGCACCGCGACGCCGAGAAAAGCGCATCGGTCGGGCTCCGGCAGGCGCGCGACCTTCTCCGGCGCTACCAAATCGGCGACCAGGCCCAGCCTGGCCGTCGCCGCGGTCGGCACGCGCAGGATGCCCACGCCACGCACTTCCATGAGCCCGGCGATGGTCGGGGGCGCGCTCGCCGTCAAGATGCCATCTTCCACCGAAAGCTCCGTGCAATCGTCGGCGATTAGGCGACCGCCGCCATCAACGAGCCGCAGGGCGAGATCGGATTTGCCGCTGCCAGACGGGCCGCGCAGCAGGACTCCGACGCCGCAAATCTCGATACAGGTACCGTGAACCCGCACGACTCCGTCCGTCTGCGCCGACCGCGCCGCCATACATTCGCCCATCAAGCGCCGGGCAGGCGCACGACGAAACGCGCGCCCAATGCCCTGCCGCCGGCCCCGCGGCGGTTGTCGGCCGTGATCGTGCCCCCATGCCCTTCGACGATCTGTTTTGAAATGCTCAAGCCGAGACCCGAATGCGTGCCGAATTTCTCGCCCCGCGGCCGCTCGCTGTAGAAACGACGAAAGATGGCGTCGTTCTTGCCCTCCGCGATACCGGGGCCTTCGTCATCGATCAGAACCTCGACCATAGTGCCTCGGCGCGCGGCGCTCAACCCGATCCTTCCGCCGGGTGGACTGAACGAAACCGCATTGGCGATAATGTTACGGAAGACCTGGGCAAGCCGGTCCTCGACCCCTTGCACGATCAGGCGGTGGCCGGGGGCGAGGGAAAGGTCGAGGGTTGGTCCGTCCTCCCCCGTTGTCGCCCTATGAATGTCGGCCAGGGCGGACAGAAGATGGCCCATGTCGACCGCGCCGGATTCGGCGCGCGACATCTCGGCATCCAGCCGGGAAGCGTCGGCGATGTCCGTAATCAGGCGATCGATGCGGGCCAGATCCTCCATCAATATCCCGGTCAGCTTCTTTTGTTGCTCCGGGTCCTTGACGCGCACCATGGTCTCGACCGCACTTTTCAGCGAGGTCAGCGGGTTCTTGATTTCATGGGCGACATCGGCGGCGAAGGATTCGATGGCATCGAGACGAGCCCACAATGTCGCGGTCATGTCACGCAAGGCCACCGACAAATCGCCGATTTCGTCGCCGCGCCGGCTGAAATCGGGAATGACGGGCTGGCGGCCATGTGCCCGCCGCACTTGATCGGCGGCCTGGGCAAGCCGGCGTATCGGTCGCGCGATCGTGCCCGCCAGATAGACCGACAACAACGTCGTGACCCCGAAGACGACCGCAAAAACCTTCAAGATATCGAGGCGGACCGCGCGCAGCGATCGATCGATACCCGCGCCGGTGCTGGTGAGCATCAAGGCACCCAGGACCTGGCGATAACGCTGCACGGGCACGGCGGTCAGGAGGGTAATGTCGCCATTCCCGGCGTCGCGAACCGAGCTGGCCGTTTCGCCGGCGAGAGCCTGCCCGACCTCGACATAGTCACGCGCCGTCTGACTGGGCGATTCCAAATAGGGCTCCAGGTCGCTCATCCTGGGCAGCCAGGTCAGGACCGTGTCGTAGATGCGCGATATGGCCGCGGCGGTACCGCCCTGTTCGGCGTTCGGCGGCGGCAGCGGTTCGACTCGGATTTCTCC
Organism: Rhodospirillales bacterium; assembly: GCA_947445225.1. Taxonomy (GTDB): domain Bacteria; phylum Pseudomonadota; class Alphaproteobacteria; order CACIAM-22H2; family CACIAM-22H2; genus SHVT01. The sequence continues at coordinate 2,544 of CANFCX010000138.1, read as the reverse complement.
ACCCGGCCCGGCAAGGACGCGTGAATCGCCGATCATTTCACCGGTTGGGGCGAACATGCGGGCGCGGGCGCCGCCGGGCTCGGTCAGGCGCCGAAGAATCTGCCGCGCCGTTTCCGCCGAGAGCCGTTCGCGATCGGCATCGCCGGCGGCAACCGCGCCCTCGCCGATGGCTCCGGCGATCATCCGCGCCTGAGTATTCAGCGATTCGATCTCGGCTTCGATCAACCGCCCGCGATATTCGTCAAGATAAAGAAGACCGCCGACCAGAATGGCGAGGGCCAGGCCGTTGAGCGCGAGCAGGCGCAGGGTCAGCGGTGACACGCGCCGCCGGGGCACGGGCTGGCCGGTCAGGGCGCCGCCGGCCGATGGCCGGGACGCGAAGCGGGGCGGCGAGTCTTCGACCATCGCTAAACCGCCCCGGCGTCACTGATCGCGATACCGATAGCCAAGTCCGTACAGCGTTTCGATATGAGCAAATTCGGCATCAAGAGCCTTGAATTTCTTGCGGAGCCTTTTGATGTGGCTGTCGATCGTGCGGTCATCGACATAGATATGTTCGCCATAGGCCGCGTCCATGAGCTGGTCGCGGTTCTTCACATGGCCGGGGCGCAGCGCGAGCGCCTTGAGCAGCAAGAATTCCGTGACCGTGAGCGTCACCGCCTCCCCCTTCCAGGTGCATTCATGCCGGTTCGGGTCGAGCACGAGGTCGCCGCGGGTGACCGACGCCTCGTTGGGCAAGGCCTTGCCGTCCTTGTCCTTGGCCGGCGGCTCCAGGCGGCGAAGCAGCGCGCGGATGCGCTCGACCAGGAGGCGCTGGGAAAACGGCTTCTTGATGTAGTCGTCAGCGCCCATGCGGAGGCCGAGCATTTCATCGACTTCGTCGTCCTTCGAGGTCAGGAAGATCACCGGGACCTTACTTTGGCGGCGCAGACGGGAAAGAACCTCCATGCCATCCAAGCGCGGCATCTTGATGTCGAGAACGATCAGATCGGCGGGTTGCAGGGTCAACGCCCGTAAGGCCTCCGCGCCGTCGCTGTAGGAACGGACCTCGAAACCCTCCGCCTCCAGCGCCATCGAGACGGAGGCGAGGATATTGCGGTCGTCATCGACCAGGGCGATCGTCTGCGGCACCGGGGGGCGGCTCCTCTCGCGGGGACGAAAAACGTTTAGCGGCCGACCGCGCGTGCGGCGCGATTGACCGGTTAACACGACGATTATATCAAGTCCCGGACGCCTTGGGCTTTATGCTGTTTGCAGTGCACCATGGCCCCGCCGGGTGGAGGACAACGATGAGCGAAATTCGCGACACGCCGGGAACACAGGCCCGGCAGCTTCTGCGCGCGGCCGACCGCGCGGCGCTCGGCACTTTGTTGCGGGCCGAGGCGGGCGGCGGCGGGAACTGGCCCTATGCCTCGTTGGTCCTGACCGCGGTCGACCAAGATGCCTGCCCGATCTTGTTGATTTCCACACTCGCCGACCACACCCGAAATATCGCCGTGGACCCGCATGTTTCGCTGCTTTTCGATGGCACCGCGGGGTTTGCCGAACCGTTGACCGGCCCGCGCGTAAGCGTGCAAGGCCGTGCCGCGCGGACCGACGACCCGCGCCATCGCGCCCGCTTCATCGGCCGACACCCAAGTGCTTCTTTTTACGCCGGTTTCAAGGATTTCGGCGTTTATCGGGTGAGTGTGGAACGCGCCCATCTGGTTGCCGGATTCGGCCGCATCCATTGGATCGAGGGCAAAGACGTGGCTTTCGACACCGGCGCCACCCAGGCGCTGGCCGAGGCCGAGGCCGACATTCTCGCCCACATGAATGCGGACCACGCCGAGGCGATCAACCTGTACGCCACCCGCATCCTGGGCAGATCGGGCGACGGGTGGAAAATGACCGGCATCGACCCGGAAGGGATCGATCTGCGCCAGGCCGGAGAAATCGCAAGATTGAATTTCGAAGCGACCATCGGCGATCCGGGCGCGGCCCGCGCCGCGCTGGTCCAGTTCGCCTCCATCGCGCGCGCGAAAACCGCCTGAAGGAGAGTCACTTCTATCGACAGTCCCGACGCCCCGGCCTTATGGTGGCCGCGACCACTAGCCACGCGCACTCGTTATTTCAAGAAAGCCGCGAAGCCGTGAACAGCCGAGCCGTCCGCTCCGGCCGGCGAGGTTCTCCATGCCGCCGGTGAACGAGATCATCCTTGTCGGCGGGATGTTGATCCTGATCAGCATCCTGATCGGATTGTTTTCCGCGCGCATCGGCGCGCCGCTGCTGCTGGTTTTTCTTGTCCTGGGCATGTTGGCGGGGTGATCTGCCCCCTTCAGAGTGGTCCAAAAGTTAACTTAGACTGGACCCTGAAGGAGACGGAACATGGGCAAGAAGCACGGACCTGAAGAAGTTATCGGCAAGCTGCGCGAGGCAGAGATCGTGCTGGCGCAGGGCGGAACGACGGGGGATGCGTGTCGTCGGATCGCGGTCACCGAGCAGACCTACTATCGCTGGCGCAAGGAATATGGCGGTCTGAAGACCGACCAGGCGCGGCGGATG
>CANFCX010000137.1 GCA_947445225.1 Rhodospirillales bacterium | reverse complement strand
TCGCCCAGGCGAACGGAGGCGGCCTGCGCGTCGCGCCCGGCAACCGTCTGGTCGCCCGCCGCGCTCAGCGCGACAAGGTATTCCTGCTGCGCCTGCACCAATTCGGGGCTATAGACCGCCATCAAGGCGTCGCCCTTCTTTATTTGGCTACCCGTGGCATTGACGTGGAGCGTTTCGATCCAACCGTCGAATTTCATCGACACCAACGAAATGCGCCGCTCGTCGAAGGCGATGGTCCCCACGGCACGTATCGGGCGCATCATGTTTCGGCGGGATACCGTCTCCGTACGCACGCCGAGGCGCTGAACCTTTTCGACACTGACCTTTACGACCGACGACTCCGCCTCGTCCTCGCCCTCGTAGACGGGTATGTAATCCATACCCATCCAGTCTTTTTTCGGTGTTGGCGAGGTATCGGGCAGCCCCATTGGGTTTCGGTAGAAAAGAATGCGGCGCTCAGGCTCGCCCTTGGTCGAGGCCACTTTGACGGCGTTGGCCGGAGCCAAGGTGCCTGTTGTCTCTTGCGACGTCGTTGGTAGGAGACCGCCGACCCAGGGTAGGTCGGTAGGCTGAATCCCGCTCAACGCCAGCCAGTAACCGCCGAGCGTCGCCCCCACGAGGAGAACAAATATCGATAGGTGCCTCATAGGTCGTCTCCGATGAGCCGTTCGATGTTGGCCAGTTGGACTTGCTGTTCGGCGCGGGTCTTGAGCAACTCAAGCTGGGCTTGACGGAGCCTGATGGCGGCATCGACCACGGCCGTGGCGTCGAGCCGGGACAATTCGTACGCTTGCATGCCAGCACGAAGCGCCGCCCGACTCTGGGGAACGGTCGTGTCTTCGAGCAGTATGGCGATGCGCCGCAATGAATCGAGCATGGCAACCGACTCGCCCAGCTCGGCCTCGGTCTGCGCCGTCGCCGCCTCGCGCCGTGACCGGGCGGCAGCCGCCATGGCAGCCGACTCGCGGCGTTGGCCATCGCGCAAGCCCCACCGCAGCGGAATATTGAATTCCAGCATCGCTTCATAGGCGGTAACGCGGGCCGATCGCTCGACCACGCCGACGCCCACGGCGATGTCCGGGTACCAGGCGCGTTCGGCCAGCCGTGTCGTTCCATCGGCGGCTTCGATCGCCGCGGTCTCGCTTGCGATCTCCGGATTCGAACGGCGCGCCTGATCGATAAGGCGCGACAGGTTCAACAAGCCGGCATCGGGCAGCGGACGCAGTAAACGCGGATCGCCCAGCGGCGCCGCGGCCGGCCGGTTGAGCAGCGCATTGAGCCGGGACTTTTGGCCCGCGCGATCGGCATCCGCCCGCGCCAATTCGCCTTCCAGCGTCGAGGCCTCGATGCGCGCGCGAAGTGTGTCCTGGATCGAGCCCAGGCCCTGCGCATAACGAGCCTCCGCGATGCCGAGAAGCGTCCCCGTTGTCTGCCGCAACTCGTCAATGACGAGGCGGGTTTGCGACGCCCGATAGAGTTGGGCGAAGACGATCTTCACGCGCGCCATGAGTTCGGCCTCCGCCGATCTTCGCTTTCCATCGGCCTGGCGGACATCGGCCTGGGCGATTTCGCGCTTCAGTTCGCGTTTACCCCCAAGCGGAAAGGCCTGTTGGATTGAAAAGGTGCGGGTGCCGAGCCGATCCGGAAGAAGTCCATTGCCCGTGCGTTCATTGTCGTTGAACTCGACGCGGAAATTGGGATCGGCGAGTTCTCCGGCGAATGAGGCGCGGGCCAGCGCCGCGTCGGTCTCCAGGGCCGCGGCGGCGACGGTGGGGTTGAGCCGACGGGCGATGGTTAGAAGATCTTCAACTGTGGCGCCGGGGACCGGCTCGAGTGCCGGCGCCGACTGGCCAAGCGCCGCAAGCGGTAACGCGGCAAGCAGCGCACCGAAAGCGGCCCACCGCGACCGACGGCGGGCCGAAGACAAAAGGCAAATGAACATGTTTCCCTCCACGCAGTTCGATGCGGGGCAAGATCAAGCCAAGACTGATCTCAACGAAGCAGGATCGCCTCGCTTGGCGAGGCGTTCTGGTTCAGGCGTCGAACCTGGGAGGGAGAGGTTCCGGGTCGACGGTTCGTCCACCGGATTGGTGGATGGTCGGGTCGATGAAATCGACGCCAACCGGCTTGCCCAACATCAGGGCCGAGGCAAGGGTCGCGGGCAAAAGCTGACAGAGGCCGGCGCAAGCAGCGTGAGTCACGCCGTCCGGCAGGCAGTCCGGGCAACAAATATTGGTGGGACCGACTGGAACGCCGGTGTCATGCATTGGGCAAGGTGACGTTTCGGCAGACGAACCCGTTGACGATAGGCCACCGCCAAACACGGCACCGACCAACGCCAGTACGGCGGTGAAGACGATCATTCGCTTGATGGCGGCAATTCTCATCGTGTCACGCCGTCCCTACCGGACCGGGGCGTAAAGAGGAAAAATACGCCTGCCAGTCCCCTTTTGTCGATCAAATGCGATTGTACGCGCGAAAGCCAACCTTGCGTTGATTCAAATCAACCGCGATTTAGGTGGGGACTGGCGGTGAGACCATAGGCCGGACTCAGCCGCCCCGCGCGGCGGCACGCTTCGTTTGCAATACTCCCTGTTCGGCTTCAACTGTCCCGGACCGCATGATGCAGATTTCCTTGTGTCAGCGCGCCAGGGCCGGAATCGTCAGGCGATACGCAAAGAACAACGTATCCACGTCGGCGCCGCTTTCGTCCTTGTAAGGCGCGCCAACCTGGAACCCATCGGTGGTGAGGAAGTCGTTGTCGTTGACGACCAGCAGGAAGAAATCGCGGGGGTTGGCGGGGTCCAGCGCGCTGACCAGAGCCAATCCTTCCCACTTCTCCGACAGATTGTTGCGATCGTTCGGCTCCCCGTTACGCAGCCCAAACTTCGTTAGCTCGGCGGTGTCGTTGATGTCGATGAAGGACCGCACATCCGCCGGCTTGACCGACACATCGAGAACGCCCTTAGGGGCGACCGGTTTGGCACCATCGAACTCGGTGCCCGCGATATTGGTCGCCGGCCCGAGATCGACCAGATCGACGCTGCGGTAAAGCGATTTGGCTGACTTCAGCCCGTAGCCGTTGCCGCTGTCGCGAGCGATCATCAGGAACAGCGTATCGCTCAGGGCAAGAAATTCGCTCTGCGCCGCGACCAGGGTGGCGCCGGAAGCATTCTTGAACTGCGGCAGCGGCACGACATATTCACCCGTCAAACGCGGTTGCGCCGGGTTCGCGATGTCATAGACCAAGGCGCGAGTGTGCCGGCGAGTCTCGGGCGAATCGCCGCCGTCCTGGCGGGTCGCGCTTTGCAGCAGCGCAACCAGTTTCTTGCCATCGGGCGTCAGCGTCAAACCTTCGAGCCCCTGGTTGTTCTGCCGCCCAGTTTCCGGATTGGCCGGTGTCGGTGCGGTCGCGCCCGGGCCGGGATTGTTCGAGCCAAAATGCAGAACACCCTTGCGCATGGGCAGCAATGCCTCGGGCGGACGGACCACCGACATCATCTTGCCTTCGCGTGAGAAGCGGTAGATGTAAGGCCCGTACTCGTCGCTGATGAAGAACGTGCCGTCGGCAAGAGGAGCAACCCCTTCTGAGTCCAACGCGACGCGGCCGGATTTGCCCTGCGGCAAATCGGGGAAGCCGCCCGCTGCCTTGCGGATTCCGTCGGCCTCGGGATCAAGGCCGGTCAGCGGAGCGCCCGACGCATCCGACAGGATGATGGAGTCGGTAACCGTCGCCGCGATGCCGGCGCCGGGTGTTACGCGCAGCGTGACCCGGTTGACCCGCGGGCGGTAGTCGGTGGTGCCGGCGGCGTTGTAGCCGCGATCCGGCAGCAGGAGGAACGACCCTTCGTAAGAGTCTCCGTTGCGCCGCCAGGTTTCCGGCTCGACCGCCATGGCCGACCCCGAGCCGAGTGTCTCGCCCAGTTCGTCTTTCAGATTGGCGGGAAGCCTGCCGACCGCAACCAATCCTTTGTTGACGAAAGTCTGTCCGCTGAACGTGACCGATTTGTCGGCCGCCCACGCATTCGAAACGAGCCCGCTTAGCAGCGCGACGCACCCCGCCGTCAGCACCTTCCGCATCGCCATCCTCCTCTTAATTCCTGAGCCTCAGGAGGAAGCTACTCGCCGCTCATAACAAATTTATGACGGGGGTATGTCTTCGCCATTCCGTAGGACGCGTTGACAACTCAGCGCCGGAACAGAATCGCAAAATGAATAACACGCCGATCACGAGGCCGCGGTCGGCATCACGCCCCACCAGAAGCCCCGCGGATCGTCGCTCATCGGCAGGCCACCAAGATTCATGCCGAAAATCCCGGCGACCACGGGCGGATTTGTATTAGGTCCTGTTTACAAAGTTGCATGACGCAAGAGGCGACGGAGCGCGGCCAGGTGCAGCATATCGAGGAACGAACTGGCGAGTTTGTCGTAGCGGGTAGCGATGG
>CANFCX010000136.1 GCA_947445225.1 Rhodospirillales bacterium | reverse complement strand
CCTGACCATCGGCTGGATGGTCGTCGGGTTGTCGTCGCGCAGCGGGATAAACATGGCGTCGGGGCGCCTTCAGGGAATTGGCGCGCGGTCCAGCCATTCGGCGACGATGGCGATCTGCGCCTCGGTCATCAGCGACGGGGCATGGCCGCAGCCAGGAATTTCCACGACATGGGCGCGCGGGCCGGTTTCCGCCATCATGCGCGCGGTTTCCGGAAGCAGCAGATCGGAGTCCACGCCGCGCAGAACGAGAACCGGACAACGGACCATTCCCCATAACGGCCAAAGGTTTACATCCAGGATTTCACCTTGAGTGAATACCTCGCCGATGCCCGGGTCGTAATGCATGGCAAAGCCGCCCTCGACCGCACGCGTGCAATTGACGGCCATGTCCCGCCAGGCGCTGTCGGGCATGGCGCCGAAACCGAATTGCACCTTGCGGAGATAGGCCTCGGCCTCCTCCAACGAGGTGAAACGCGGATCGAGGCTGACATATTGGCCGATGCGAATAAGCGCGTCCTTGGGCACGAAGGGGCCGACATCGTTCAGGATCAACCGGCGGATGGGCGTGTTGGGCTGGGCCGCCAGCACCAGGCCGATCAGCCCACCCATCGAGGTGCCAAGCCAGTCGAGACGTTCGACACCCAGTCGCGCGATCAACGCCGCCGCCGCCGCGTTATAGAGCTGGTAATTGTAGTCGGCCTTGAGTGGGAGCCAGTCGCTGCGGCCGCGACCGGGCATATCGACGCAGGCGACGCGCCGACGCGGCGCCAGCGCTTGCGCGAGCAGGTCGAAATCATGGGCATTGCGGGTCAGCCCGTGGGCGCAGACCAGAACGTCGGGATTATTCGCCTCGCCCGATTCGGTATAGGCGAGGCGCTGGAACCCGTGAAGGCCCAGAATCGGAAGCGAGGACGACCGAATTGACTGTGACACCAAGATGGAATTTCCGCTAGCGTGCCGCGTTTTTTGGCTTAGGCCGCGCCCCGAATACGTCGAGCCTTCGGACTCTCCAAATCGATGGGCCCTACTATGGTTGTTCCCGCCGGTCCCCACAAGGCCGCAGCGTCACGCTCGCGCGGGCTCCTTTATGGGCTCGCCGCGCCGATCTGTTTCAGTGTCGGCGGCATGGTGATGCGTCAGGTCGACGCCACCGGCTGGGACATGGTGTTCTGGCGTTCGTTCGGCCATGGCGCGACATTGCTGCCCTTGCTTTGGTTGTGGCATGGCGGGGCAAGGCTGGCCGGTGGCATCCGCGCGGCCGGGTGGATCGGGCTGTGTTCGACCGCGTTGCTCGCCGCGGCCTCGGTGTTCCATATCTTGTCGATGGCGAGCACCGGAGTCGCCAATACGCTGGTGCTGCAATCGACCTCGCCTTTCATGGCGGCGAGTTTGGCGTGGCTGGTCTTGGGCGAGCGGGTCGGCCGGCTAACCTGGGCCGCGATCGCCTTCGCCCTGGCCGGAATCGCGCCGATACTTCTGGAATCGCCAGGGCGGGGAAATTTTTCCGGCGATCTGCTCGCGCTGGGCGTCGCCGCGTTTTCGGCGATCAATGTCATCCTGATCCGCTGGCGGCCGGGCATCGACTTGTTGCCGGCGGCGGGTTTCGGTGGGTTCGTCGCCGCGGCCATCGCGCTAACCATGGGCGCGCCTTTCGCCATCCCTTCGGGCGACGCGGCGGCGTTGTTCGCGCTGGGGGCGTTCCAGAACACGCTCGGCTTCACCTGTTTTGTGCTGGCACTGCGGCACCTGCCGGCCGCCGACGTGACCCTCCTGGCGCTGCTCGAAACCGTGCTCGGCTCCGCCTGGGTGTGGATTTTCCTGGGCGAGGCGCCGAGCGGCCCGGTGCTGGCCGGCGGGATCGCCGTGCTTGCCTCCGTCACCGCGATTGTGTTGAGCCAACGGCGTTAGTTCGTCAATCCGCCCATTTCGTGACGATGACGGTGGTGAAGGGCTGCGGGTTGCCATTGATCTGGAGGATGAGCGAATCGCCGGCGTTGAGCCGATAGGCGACGCTTTTGTTGAGGATCTTGCACGCCGATTGCTGCTCGAAGGCGGCGGAGGCGACACGCTGCGTTCCCCGCACGACGTCCATCCAATTATTGTCCGACGATGAAATCCGATAGACGCCGGCCTCCGGGATTTTGAACGCGGCCAGCCCGGAAAAAGTGGCGGGTCCGCTGCGGTCGCGTTCGGGCGGCATGGCGAAGGTGACGGCGCGGGCGGGGTGGAGCGTCACGTCGTTGTTGACGTCGAGTTTCATCTCGACCAGGGCTTCGTTTTTCGCCGCGGCGCGGATTTGGACCGGCTCGGCCTTGGCGATCGCGAATTCGGCCTTCATGTTCCAGCCGTAATTGTCGCAGCCGCCGGTCATGTCGTTGAATTCGCGCTGGATGATCCTCTGCGCCGAAGCCGCGACCGGGATCAGCAGCAGGATAAGCAGGATGCGCAGCGTCATGGGTTTCGATCCTCCCTCCGTGGGTTGGGAACGTGGCGCCTAGGCTATACCCGGCACGGGCCGACGGGAAGCGCGAGCCTCAGTTGATCTTCGGCGGAGCGGTCTCGAGGATTTCGAGCGTGTCGGTCAGCGATTGGTAGGTAAGCGCCATCGCGCCGGTGGCGCCGCCGATCACGTACCACCGCGACTGGAACGCGGCCGAGGCCAAACCGTGCTTTGCCCTGGGCATCGGCGGACCGGCGCTCCAGCTATCGGTCTGCGGATCGTAGATTTCGTGGCTGGTGAAGGGGTCGAGGGAATCGAAGCCCTCCCCGCCCGCGACGTGGAGCTTCCCGGCGACGAAGGCGGCGGTGTGGCCGCTGCGCGCGCCTGCCATGTCGCGGCCCTTGGTCCAGCGGTTGGCTTGCGGGTCGAAAATTTCGAGCGTGGCCAGGTTACGGCTCCCGTCGCGCCCGCCGGCAACGAAAATGCGTCCCCCGAATTCCGACGCCGTCACATGTTCGCGTAGTGTCGGCAAAGGGGCCGGGCTGGGCAGCCAAATCCGCCCCCTGGGGTCGAACACCAACACCCGCGCCGGCTCCGGGCCAACGCCGCCGATGACATAAAGGCGGCCACCGGCTTCGACGAGGGCGTGGGCGGCGCGCGCCAGGGGAAGATCGGGCAGTCTGTCCCAGCCCCCGCGGCGCGTATCGTAACGCCAAAATCCACGCTGATTGGCGAGGAAAACCATCGTGTTATAGCCGCCGGAGACAAAGATGCCGCCATCGAAAGCGGCCATGCCCAGATGATGCAACGCCACCGGCAGCGGGCTCAGCCTTCGCCAGGATCGTTGATTTATATCAAAGACTTCAAATGATTCGCTGACGTTGCTTCTGAGCAAGCCGCCGCCGACATACAGCCTTCCGTCGCTTACCGCGGCGGCGAGTTCCGACCGCGCCGTCGGCATGGCCGGGCCGGCGGTCCACCGCTCTCCGGCTCCCTCCCCCCTGGCGGCGGAGGGTTGGGGTGGGGGGAGCGTCTGCGCGGAGGCCGGCCCCGCCAAGAGGAGGAAAAGAAAAAGCCCGGTGCGCCACGTCATCGCCGACTCCGCCGACCCAATACTTGGCGGGAGACTACCTCGCCGCCCGCCATGAATACCAGCCGACCGATTTGCCTATCCATTCCCGCGGCGGGGCCGGAGATAGATGAACCAATAGGCGCCGCCGACTAGCCCGGCGCCGCCGACGATGTTGCCGATGGTGACCGGGACAAGACTGGAGAAGAACGCCGGCCAAGTCAGCGTGGCGTAAATGCCGGGGTTGGTTCCGATCTGCGTCCACAATTCCGCCGGACCCCAGGCCTTCACGAACAAGCCGAGGGGTATGAGATACATGTTCGCGACCGAGTGCTCGAAGCCGGCGACGACGAAGGCCGACACCGGGAAAAGCACGGCAAGCACCTTGTCGCTGGTCGTGCGCGCGCCGAGGGAAAGCCACACCGCGAGACAGACGAGCACGTTACACAGGATGCCCAGGAAGAGAGCGTGATCGAAGGGCTCGTTCGCCTTGTCGAGAGCGAGCTTGAGGGCAACGCCGGCGACGGCGCCTTGCCCGGTCAGGTACTGCCCGGACAGAAACACCAGCAACGCGGTCCCGATCGCGCCGATGAAATTGCCGACATAAACGATGAGCCAGGCCCGCAACATCTCGCGCAACCGGACCTTGCCGGCGGCCCACGCCATGATCATGAGTGCGTTTCCGGTGAACAGCTCGGCCCCGCCGACGATGACGAGGATGAGTCCGAGGCAGAACGCGATGCCAGCGAACAGCCGTCTCAATCCGAAGGGAAGAACGCCGTCCGCGCCCGCGAGCACGGTGGTGGCGAACATGGCGCCGAGAGCGATGAAAGCGCCCGCCAGAATCGCCAGAGCCATGAGGCTCGGGAGGTCCAGCTTGGTCTTCTGAACGCCGATGGCCTCGGCCTTTTCCGCGATCTCGGCCGGCAACAACGCATCGATGCCGCGATTATTGGGGCCGGTTCTTCGGATCATGTCGCGTTCTCCAAAACCCTCTCCCTCCCGAAAAAAACCCTCTCCCCCCGGG
>CANFCX010000135.1 GCA_947445225.1 Rhodospirillales bacterium | reverse complement strand
GGTCGTCGGCGCGCAGATCACCACCATCGAAGGCCTGTCGGCCGATAGCAGCCACCCCGTCCAAAAGGCGTGGATCGAACTCGATGTGCCGCAATGCGGTTATTGCCAATCGGGCATGATCATGGCGACGGCGGCGCTGTTGGCGCGCAAGCCCAAGCCGACCGACGCCGACATCGACAAGACGATCACCAACATCTGCCGTTGCGGGACCTATCAGCGCATCCGCGCCGCGATCCATCTCGCCGCAAAGAACACCAAGTCCTAAGGGAGGAACGGATCAATGACCAATAAATTGGAAATGGATCGCCGGCAATTCGTCGTCACCACCGCGGTGGTCGGCGGCGGGATGTCGCTGACCCTCGGCATGGCGCCCAACGCCGACGGGGCGGTCATGGCGTCGCCGCCCTGGTCCACGCCCCTGGCGCCGGGCAGCGTCGAATTCACCCCGTATCTCGCGATCGGGCCGGACGACACCATCACCATCCGCGTGCCGACGCCCGAAATCGGCAACGGCGTCACCACGCAAATCCCGGCGACGGTGTGTGAAGAGTTGGAATGCGACTGGTCGAAGGTGAAATCGGAATACGCCTCGGCCAATCGCGATGTCACCGAAGGCGGCGTCTATACCGGGGATATCGGGCGTCTGGCGTTCTTCGGCGGACGTTCGACGGCAAAATCCCGCCAGGATCTCATGCTGCAGACCGGCGCCAGCGCGCGCGAGCGGCTGAAGCTTGCGGCAGCCCAGCAATGGAACGTGCCGGTCTCCGAAGTCGAGGCCAAGGAGAGCAAGCTTATCCACGCCCGGACCAACCGCACGCTTCGCTATGGCGAGGTGGCGGCGAAGGCGGCGACGCTGAAGCTCGACAAGGAACCCGGGCTAAAGAGCCCGAAGGATTGGGTGCGTTTGGGCAAGGACCGCGTGCCGAAGTTGCACGTCCAACAGGTCGTTAACGGCAGCACCGTCTTCGGCATGGACGTACGTCTGCCCAACATGCTCTACGCCGCGATCAAACAGGCCCCGGCGCATGGCGGCAAGCTGAAGAGTTATGATGCCAACGCCATCAAGGACCGGCCCGGCATACGCGGCGTGGTTGTTGTCGACCCCAGCGAGCCCCGCACCATGCCAAGGGTGGCGGCGCCCTTCCCCTTGGAGCAAACCCTGCCGCAAAGCGCGATTGCGGTGATCGCCGATCAATATTGGCAGGCCCGCAGCGCTCTGGATTCCATGCCCGTCGAATGGGATGACGGTCCCGGCGCGAAATGGACGACGACGCAGACCATCTACAAGGCGGCGCTGGATGCGCTCGCCGATCCGGCCGCTGGCGGCGTGGCTCGCAAGGAAGGCGATTTCGCCGCGGCTTATGCCGGTGCGGCCAGGAAGCTGGAAGCGACCTACCTTGTGCCCTTCGCCGACCACGCGACCATGGAGCCGCTCAACGGCACGGCCATGGTCACGGCCGACAAGGTCGATGTCTGGCACCCCAGCGCCAACCCGGTCCAAACGCTGGTCATCGCGGCGCATGAAACCGGCGTCGATCCGGCCAAGGTCTTCGTTCACCAGACCCTGGTCGGTGGCTCGTTCGGCCGTCGCGTCTATGGCGACGATTCGCGCATGGTCGTCGCCGTGGCGAAAAAGATGCCCGGCCGCCCGATTCATGTGATCTGGTCGCGCGAGGAAACCACGCGCCAGGGCCGCTACCGGTCCTTCGTCGCCGGCAAGCTCACCGCCGGCCTGGGAGCGGACGGCTATCCGGTGGCGCTGAAGGGTGTCATCGCCGGCCACGCCCCGGCGTTGAACTTCACCCCGGCGACCGCCGGCCCGACCGGCGGCGTGACCACCGCGCAGCTCTCCACTTCGCCCTATGCCGGCATGATCCCCAATCTTCTGGTCGAGGCGAAGCCGGTGGCGATCAATCTGATGGGTGGGCCGTATCGCGGACCCTCCACCCATCCGATCGCCTTCATGATCGAGCAGTTCGTCGACGAAATGGCGGCGGCGGGCGGCAAGGACGCGGTCGAATACCGCCGTCGTTTGCTGCAAAACGAAAAGAACAAGGGCTGGTTATCGGTCCTGAACGAAGCGGCGGCTAAGGCCGAATGGGGCAAGAAGACATTCCCCAAGGGCACCGGTCAGGGCATCGCGCTCGGCATCTTCGGCGAAACCTTGATCGCCGACGTTGCCACGGTGCAGGTCACTCAGGATGGCGGTCTCAAGGTCCTGCAGATCGATGTCGCGTTCGATACCGGCAATATCCTGGCTCGCGACAACGTCATCAATCAGCTCGAAGGCGGCACCATGTGGGGTGTGAACATGGCCATCAATGAGGAGCTGACGGTACGCAACGGCCGGGTGGTCGAAGGCAATTTCGACGACTATCCCATGATCCGTATCGCCGACAGCCCCAAGGTCAACGTGCATTTCGGCGGCTTGACCGGCGGCGAACGCTTCAGCGAAATCGGCGAACCGCCGTCGATCGCTGTGGCGCCGGCGCTCGCCAACGCGATCTTCCGGGCGACCGGGAAGCGGCTGCGCGAGATGCCCTTCCGCAACGCCGACCTCAGCTGGTCATAATCGGCAGGGGTTGATTTTAGCGGGGCGGTCGGGGTTTCCCGGCCGCCCCTTTTCTTTGCCCGCCGCGTTCAGGTCACGCGGATGCTGGCCATCATGCCAAAGGCCTGGTGGTCGAGAATGTGGCAGTGGAACATCCACTCGCCTGGATTGTCGGCGACGAAGGCGATATCGACGCGCTCACCCGGCGCCATCACCACGGAATCGCGCCATTCCTGAAGCGGCGTCAGGCGCTGTTCACGGGCAACAACCCTAAAGCTGTGCCCGTGAAAGTGGATCGGGTGATAGAACGACGTGCCGTTGGTCATCCGCAACATATACGAACGATTGCGCGCGAGTGTGTAGATGGGCTCGCTCTTTTGCCCATGGTCCTGCTCATACATCGACCGGCCATTGATGTTCCAATCGATGCCGCCCGTCATTGCCCCTGCGATCATGCCATGCGCCAAAGCCCCGCCGCCGAATACAATGGGAAGCTGTTGGGCATTGTTGATGTCGGGCTCGGGGATCGGATTGGGCGCCAAAGCGATCGGATCGTCGCGCAGGTTTTCCCGAAGGGGCGGCTCGGCGCTATAGGCAATGTCGAGAAGTTTGTAGGCGGGCTCCTTTTCCAGGGCCACATAGAAATTGTCGGTGACCGCGAAAGATTGGCCGGGGCGGCCGGTCATATCGATGATCAGGTCCACGCGCTGCGACGGGGCGAGGATGACACGGTCTTTCTCCGGTGCATGGGGTTTCACCGCCTGCCCGTCATAAGCGATGATCTGCGGCGCGTGGTCGTCGAAGCGCAGCGCGAATATCCGCGCGATCGCGGCATTGATCAGCCGCAATCGAATGCGTTCGCCGGCCCGCACCGTGAAGGGGCGCGGACGCCGCCCATTCAGCGCGATCGTATTGCCCAACCGGCCATCGTGAAACCGGTCGTCGAAATTGCCGAAATCATCGACGTTCTCGGCGGCGTCGTTCAGCCGCCAATCGTTCAGAATCCAGGTCAGGTCGCGATCAACCGCGATCGGTTCCTTTTCTTCGACGATCAGGGGACCGAACAGGCCGCGGCCGACTTGAACGTGGCTGCGTTGATGCGGGTGGTACCAATAGGTGCCGGCGTCGGGCGGTGTGAATTCGTAGACAAAACTCTCGCCCGGCCCAATTAACTTCTGCGTAACATCGGGAACGCCGTCCATGTCATTGGGCACCCGCAGACCGTGCCAATGCACGGTCGTCCCTTCGGGAAGCCCGTTCTCGACGGTGATCCGGACCGGCTCCCCTTGTTTCATCCGAAGCTCCGGCCCCGGCACCGCGCCATTGAAGGCCCAAACCGTCGTCGCCGGCCTGTCGCCGCCGAGGAGTTGGATCGGCTCGGGCGCCGCCCTCAATTTGTATTCACGTCGCCCATCGGCGGCACGAAGCCAGGGGGAAGCGGCCAAGGTCGCGAGGGCTCCGCCGCCGCCAACTAGAAACCCCCGTCGAGGAAAACTCTGCACCCATCTGGACATCGTCGAAAAATAGCCTTTTCTGCGAAGATTTCAGTAGCGGCTGCGACGTCGGATTACCATGTTAGAACGCCGGAGAAGAGCGCCTCCCGCAGGACTCCGGAAAGAATATTACCTATCTCGCCATTTCTCCCCGATGACGATTCCGTGTATAAATGAGCCGAGAAACAACGCCAACAATGAGGCAGACGCAATGATCACCCTTAACGTGAATGGGAAGAATTACAACGTCGACGTCACGCCCGACACGCCGTTGCTGTGGACCTTGCGCGACAACATGGGCATGACCGGCACCAAATATGGCTGCGGCATTTCCGAATGCGGCGCCTGCACGGTTCATGTGAATGGCCAAGCCAAGCGTTCTTGCGTCACCCCGGCCGGTTCGGTTGTCGGCGCGCAGATCACCACCATCGAAGGCCTGTCGGCCGATAGCAGCCACCCGGTCCAAAAGGCCTGGATCGAGCTGGACGTGCCGCAATGCGGCTATTGCCAATCGGGCATGATC
>CANFCX010000134.1 GCA_947445225.1 Rhodospirillales bacterium | reverse complement strand
GTGAACGAAGGCATCCTTCGTCCCATCTTCCGGCTGAATGAAACCATAACCCTTCGTCGGATTGAACCATTTCACAGTGCCGGTCGGCATCGAAATCCCCTCTATTTTGAAACCAAACGCCTGCCGATATCCGGCCGGGTCGTTCCGCCCTCTCCACCGAGCGGTGCAATATTCTAGCAGAACCGGGCCTCCCGAAAATAGCCCCGCTCGCGTGCCCTATTTTTTCCGGTTCCCCCGCCCGATCGCCGGTTATTGCATGGCGCGGATGATCAACGCCCGCGCCTGCAGGCGCTCGGCCTCTGTGTCGCGGCCAGCTTGGCGCAGCAAGACCGCGTAATTTTCCAGCACGCCGGCGACATCCGGGTGCTCCGGCCCCATCGCCTTTTCGGTGATGGCGAGGGAGCGCCGGTAGAGCGGCTCGGCGATTGCGTTGCGGTCCTGCTGCCGGTGGAGCAAAGCCAGGCCATTCAACGCCGCCGCCACGTCCGGGTGGTCCGGTCCCACGGCCTTTTCGCGGATCGCCAACAGGCGGAGATACAACGCCTCGGCCTCGGCATAGGCCCGGCGGGCGCGCAGCAGGTTGGCCACGTTGTTGATCGCCGTCGCCACGTTGGGATGTTCCGGCCCAAATGCCTTCTCGCGGATCGCCAAAGCCCGGCGATACAGAACCTCCGCGGCCGCCTCATCGTTTTGTTCGCGATGCCATGTCCCGAGATTGGTGATCGCGCCGGCTACGTCCGGATGTTCGGGCCCCAGCGCCTTTTCCAGGGTGGCCAGCGCCCGCCGGTAATAAGGCTCGGCCGTGGTGAAGCGGCCCTGAAACCGATAGAGCGTGCCGAGATTGGTGAGCACGGCGGCGACGTCCGGATGCTCCGGCCCCAGCGCCTTCTCGCGGATGGCGAGCGCCCGCAGGAACAGCGGCTCGGCCTTGGCGTAGTCGCGCCGCAGCCCCAGGGTTTCGGCGAGAAGATTGATGCTCGTGGCGACTTCGGGGTGATCGGGACCGAGCGCCTTTTCTTCCAGCGCGATGGCCCGGCGCAAGGCCGCCTCCGCTTCCTCGGCGCGTCCGCGCTGGGCTTGCACCCGGCCGATGGAAAAAAGACTCTCGCGCAGCCGCGGATCGCCTTCCGGCAAACCTTCGGCCATGTCGCGGGCCAGGCCAAAGGCGCCGAGCGCGCTGTCGAAATCGCCTTGCCGATAAGCGCGCACGCCGGCGCCCATGAGCTGTTCCCAGCTTGGCGCCTGGGCCAACGCCGCGCCGCATGACAACGCAACGACCATGAACAGGATGGTCCGCAGTCGACCGATACGCGCGATCATGGCGCGTAGTCTAACATTGCCCGCGTTGGCGCCGAAACCGGAGTCGCCCGAAAAGAAAAGCGGCCGGGGAGGGCCCGGCCGCGGAGGCGAATAAAGGGAGAAGTCGTGGGGGTGTGGGGGCCTCGCGGCCCCCACGGCTTCCTACGTCAGCATTTCCTTGGCCTTGGAAACGATGCTTTGCGGGAGCGTGACGCCAAGATGTCTGGCGTTGCGCTGGCTGATCACGAGATCGGCCTGGGGACGCACCACCGGGATGTTGCCCGGCTTTTCGCCCTTGAGGACGCGGGCGAGTATCTGCGCTCCGGACTTGTACATTTCGGTCATGTTCGGGCCGTAACTCATCAACCCGCCGCCGATGACGAAATCGCGCCAGGGCGCGATCCCCGGCAGCTTCTGCGTCAAGGCCACGCCGCCCATCATCGCGGCGTATTCGGTGGTGTCCAGGGTCTCGGCCACGACCAGGCCCTGCGCGCCTTTTTTCGCCGCTTCCAGGATGGCGCGCAGATGCGCGGTGCCATCGAGACCGGCATCGTCGAGCAAGTCGTCGATATAGGCCGGCTCCAGCGTCGCGCCCGCCTTCTGGGCGCCGGCGCGGGCCGAGGCCAGCAACGCCTGCCCCGCGGCCGTCGGCGAAATCGTCTGGCTCTTGATGAGGTAGGCGACTTTCGCGGCGGCGGGCACGGCTTCGCGCAGCAATTCCATACGCGTTGCTTCCCAAGCCGGGCCGCCGATCGCGCTGACCCCGGTCAAATTGCCGCCCGGTTTGTCGAGCTCTTCGACCAGGCCGGCGCCTTTTGCATCGCCGACCATGAAGACCACCGGGATGGTGTCGGCGGTGAGGCTAACGCCGCGGGCGATGTAGCTGGAGGTAGCAAAGACGACATCGGGCTTGGCGTTGGCGATGGCGACGCCGACGCCGTTCCAACGCGTGCCCTGCAGGCGGCGCTGATAGTTGAACTGCGCGCCAGAGTACCGTTCAAAGGTGACGGTGTTGCTGTCAAAACCTTGCGCCTTCAACTCGGCGAAAAAGGCGAACCAGCCCGGATCGCCGCCCATGCCTTCCAGCATCAACTCGGTGGCCACGGTCGGGCTGGCGATGGCGACGCGCTTTTTTGCGGCTTGCGCCAAAGCGGTCGGCGCGATCGCCGCCGCGGCGGCGGTGCCGGCGAGGCCGGCAAGTAACGAACGACGTTCGATCATGTGAGAATCCCTCCAGGTGATGGCGCTGAACCGCGCCTTTTCAGTAACGTGTCGTTAAATCGGTCAGCCATTGCGGGGTGACCGAGATCAGCCATTCCTGCGTGACCTTTTCGGCTCCGGTGACGATGCCCAGCCCGATGAGAAGCACGATGGCGCCGAAGATCGTCTTGCCGATCTGGCCGCTGGACAGGATCCTGCCGCGCCAGCGCAGAAGCGCTTGCCGCGACAGGCTGCCGATCACGAACAGCGGCAGCGCGGCACCGAGCCCGAACAAAGCCATGAGCAGCGCGACCTCGCCGAGATGTTCGCCCTGCGCGGCCATCAGCGAGGCGGCTCCCAGCGTCGGTCCGACGCAAGGAACCCACACCACGCCCAGCAACAGCCCGATCGTCAGCTGCCCTTGCCAGCCTTCGGGCGTGATGCGACTCATCCAGCCCTGAGCGGCGTCGGCGACACCGCCTCCGGCCAACGCCAGGCGTTGCTGGAGCGGCGCGCTCAACAGCACGGCGCCAACCCCGATCATCAGCACCCCGGCGATGAATCGGAACAGCTCCGCATCCAAGCCGATGCTGAATCCGATCGTGGCGACGAACAGGCCGACGCCGACGAACGAGATCGTCAGCCCGCCGGCCAGCGCGAGGGGGCCCAGGCGATGGGCGGCCGCCGCGCTGGCGACCACGATCGGGAGCAAAGGCAGAACGCAAGGCGACAGAGTCGTCAACAGCCCGGCCAAGAGGCCGAGGCCATAGCTACCCGCGGACATGACGGCTTACCGGCCGGCAGGCCGGCGTCCGTTCCTACAGCCCAGTCGCGAGTAATTCCGCGATCGGGGCGGCTTGGGTCGCGCCGACGGAGCGGCCGGTTTCCTTGGCGCCCTTGTACATGATCATCGTGGCCTGGCGCTGGACATTGAAGGTGCGCAGGAGCGGCTTCTGGGTGTCGAAGTCGATGTTGAAGATGATCATGTCCTTGAAGCGGTCGGTGCTGGCCAAGCTGCCGACGATCGGACGCTGCGCCGCGCATTGCGGGCACCAATCGGCGTGAACCTGTACCAGGATCGTCTTGCCGGCGGCTTGGGCGTCGGTAAAGGCCTTGGCGTCGTAAGCCTGGGGCTGGCCGGCCAAAACGGCCAAGGGCGACATCAACAAAGCCGCGATGGCGGCGACGAAAAGACGACGGAGCATGGTTAGACCTCCTGGGTTGGGGAGCTTGGAGTGCCTAGGCTAACCGCTTGAGCCCGGACCAAGAAAACATTTCTTGGTGAAAATGATCACAAGACCGCGAACGGACCAGGGGCGCGGGCGCGGATTTGCGAGACCGTGGCAGCGATGGCGCGCGGCCCCCCGGCCAGGCCGCGACCCGACCCTATGTAACGTCGCGTTGGCGACGGCTTTTTGCAAAAGACTACCAACGAAGGTCAGGGTTCGATTCAATTTTCCTTAACCGCCGGCCCGCGATGATCCGCGGGCATTGAGTCGCTCTTAACCTCGCTGCCACGGATGACGCCCCGAGAACTCGTCGACATCCTCCGAAAACATGCGCGGTTCCTCTCCGGGGGCGCGGGTGGAACGCGCGCCGATCTCAGAAACGCGGTGCTGATCGGGGTGAGCCTTCCGCGCATCGAACTGCGCTCCGCCGTGTTGGCCGCCGCCGACCTCTCCAAGGCGGTGCTGCGCGAGGCCGATTTGAGCTTCGGCGATCTCTTCGGCATTTGCCTCGAATTCGCCGATCTTTCCGGCGCCAAGCTGTTCCGTTCCGATATCCGCGGCGGACGACTGCGCGGCGCGATATTGCGGCGGGCCGATCTGCGCGAGGCCGATTTGCGCCCGGGGATGATCGCTTCGTCGGTCGTGTCTTCCACCCCAACCGCGCCGATTCCTGTTGATCTGAGGGGGGCCGATCTCGGCGGCGCGCGCATGGATGGCGCGGTGGCGATGGCCGCGATGCTTGGCGGGGCGCGGATCGCCGGTGCTTCGTTGTATTGCGCGGATTTGAGCCGCGCGGATCTGAAATCGGCCAATCTCGCCCAGGCCAAGCTCAAGGGTGTCAATCTTACCGTGGCCGATCTCACCGGGGCCAATCTCAAGGGCGCGGATTTGCGCCAGGCGGTGCTGCGCCGCGCGCTGATCG
>CANFCX010000133.1 GCA_947445225.1 Rhodospirillales bacterium | reverse complement strand
TTCCGCGCCGGGCAAAAAAAATCGGGGGCCGGCGGTTACGCTGGCCCCCGTTAGTTTTCGGGGAGAGGCTTCGATGAAGAAGCCTGTCCCTTTTACCCCGCTCCCATGGCGCCGGAAGTGATCGCAATCACACTAAGCGCGATTTTCTGGCCGCGTGCTCGTAAACAATTGAAATAAAAGGAAACTTTACTAGAAAATTTCTTCGGGAAAGGCCAGGGCCGAGGCCGCGCCGGAGACAATCGCGGGGCGCAGCGCGGCCGATAGCGGCAGGATGTGTTCGGCGTAGAACCGTGCCGTCCCGATCTTGGCGTCCAAAAAGCGATCGGCGCCGTCGCGGCGAAGGCGTTCGGCGGCCAACGCCGATCGCGCCATCGCGAAGCCGCCGCCGACCGTGCCAAACAGCTTCAGATAAGGCACCGCGCCGGCCAATGCCGAAGCCGCGTCGCCGCGCAGCGCGGCCACCATCCACTCCGTGGCGGCGGCGAGGTCGGCGCGCGCCGCGCTCAGGCCGGCGCGGATCGCGGCGAAATCCGGTCCGTCGCGCGCCGCGAGTTCGGCGTCGATCAGCGCGACGGCGCCGATGAACCGGCGCGCCGCCTCGCCGCCATCGCGGCCAAGCTTCCGCAGCACGAGGTCGTTGGCCTGGATGCCGTTGGTGCCTTCGTAGATCGGCGCGATGCGGGCGTCGCGGTAATGCTGGGCGGCGCCGGTTTCCTCGATATAACCCATGCCGCCCTGGACCTGGAGCGCCGCCGACGCGACCTCCACGCCCATATCGGTGCACCAGGCCTTGACCACCGGCGTCAGCAACTCGCCCAGGCGCAGCCGATCCGGTTGGTTTCGATGCCGGCCGGAATCGAGCGCGTCCGCCGCGATATAGGTCAAGCCGCGCGCCGCCTCGATCCGCGCCTTCATCGTCACCAACATGCGGCGGATGTCGGGGTGTTTCAGGATGGCGGCGGGGCCGGCGCCGTCGGGTGCGCGGCCCTGCAGCCGCGTGGCGGCGTAGGCGCGGGCCTGCTGATAGGCCCGTTCGGCCACGGCCAGGCCCTGCACGCCGATCGCGAGCCTGGCATTGTTCATCATGACGAACATCGCCTCGAGGCCGCGGTTTTCCTCTCCGACCAGGAATCCCGTGGCTCCGCCGCCATCGCCATAGGCCATCACCGCGGTCGGGCTGCCATGGATGCCCAGCTTGTGCTCCAGGGAGACGACGCGAACGTCGTTGGCGGCGAGAAGTTTGCCCGCATCGTCGACCATGATCTTCGGCGCCAGGAACAGCGATATGCCCTTCGGCCCCGGCGGCGCGCCCTGGATCCGCGCCAGCACCATGTGAACGATGTTCTCGGCGAGATCGTGGTCGCCATAGGTGATGAAGATTTTCTGCCCGGTAAGAAGGTAGCGTTCGCCGTCGCGCACCGCGCGCATCCGCAAGGCGCCCAGATCGGAACCCGCTTGCGGTTCGGTCAGGTTCATCGTCCCGGTCCATTCCCCGGTGACGAGCTTCGGCAGATACAACCGCTTTTGCGCGGGCGAGCCGTGATGCAAAAGCAGATGAACCGCGGCTTGGGTGAGGAGCGGGCACAACGCCAAGGCCATGTTGGCGGAATGCCACATCTCCTGAACCGCGATGGCGAGCAGCGCCGGCAGGCCCTGGCCGCCATGTTCGACCGGGAAGGCGAGTCCGTTCCAGCCGCCTTGGACCAGCGCGGCATAGGCGTCCTTGAAGCCCGTGGGTGTGGTGACGACGCCGCCGACCAGCCGCGCGCCCTCGCGGTCGCCAGCGCGGTTGGTGGGGGCGATGACCTCGCCGGCGAGCCGGGCGGCCTCGTCGAGCACGGCGTCGACCAATTCGGGCGCCGCGGCGTCGCCATGGTCGCCCAGCCCGCCGAGATGACGCAGCGCAAATCGTATCTCGGCCAGCGGCGCCGCGTAGGGGCTCATGGGATGACCTTGCCTGGATTCATGATGCCCTTGGGGTCGAGCGCGTGTTTCACCGCCCGCATCAGCTCGATTTCCACCGGCGATTTATAACGCGCCAGTTCCGCGCGCTTGAGCCGGCCGATGCCATGTTCGGCGCTGATGCTGCCGCCCATCGCCGCGGCGATGTCGTGGACGATGCGGTTGAATTCGGCCCAGCGCGACAGAAAGGCCGCTCGATCCGCGCCAACCGGCTGGCTCAGATTAAAATGGATATTGCCGTCGCCGACATGGCCGAAGGCGACGACCCGGATGCCGGGCAACACGGCTTCGACCGCGCGCGAAGCCTCGGCGATGAAATCGGCGATGCGGGAAACCGGCACGGATACGTCGTGTTTGATGCTGCCGCCCTCCGCCCGCTGCGCTTCGCTGGCGCTTTCGCGGAGGCGCCAGAGCGCCGCTCGTTGCGCCTCGCTGGCGGCGAGGACCGCGTCCAGCGCCACGCCGGACTCGATCGCGCCTTCCAACACGCGCTCCAGAACCGGCCGGGCGCCGCCGATGGCCCCGGACGACATTTCGATCAGCGCATACCACGCGGCAGGCAGGGCCAGCGGGTCGGCCGCGCCGGGACCGTGGCGGAGCACGAATTCGAGGGTGCGGCGGGACATCAACTCGAAGGCGGTGAGCAGATCGCCGCTGCCGGCGCGGGCGCGCGCCAGCAACTCGACCGCGGCGGCGGGGCTGGGCAGGGCGACGAAGGCGGCTTCGATTTCGCGTGGCGGCGGGAAAAGCTTGAGCACGGCGGCGGTGACGACGCCGAGCGTGCCTTCGGCGCCGATGAAAAGCTGTTTGAGGTCGTAGCCGCTGGTGTCTTTACGCAACCCGCGCAGCCCATCGAACACGCTGCCATCGGGCAGTACGGCCTCGATCCCCAGCGCCAAATCGCGGGCGGTGCCGTAACGCAGGACGTTGACGCCGCCGGCATTGGTCGACAGATTGCCGCCGATCTGGGCGCTGCCTTCGGCGGCGAGGCTCAACGGGAACAAACGGTCGGCTTCCGCGGCGGCCTTTTGCACATCGGCGAGCACGCAGCCGGCCTCGGCCGTGATCGTGAAATTGGCGGGATCGACGGCGCGGATGCGGTTCAGCCGGCCCAGCGACAGCAGGATTTCCCCGCCATGGTCATGCGGCGCCGCGCCGCCGCACAACCCGGTGTTGCCGCCCTGCGGAACGATGGCGATGCCCGCCTCGGCGCAGACGCGCACGACCGCCGCCACCTCCGCCGTCGTGGCCGGGCGCACGACCAAGGCGGCGGAACCGCGATAAAGCCCGCGTTGTTCGGTCAGATAGGGCGCCATCGCGCCGGGATCGGCGATCCAGCCGCGCTCGCCGACGGCCTCGCGAATGCGCCGCAGCGCATTTTCCGGAAGAGGTGGATCAAGGACCGGGGCCATGCACCCCCTTAGCGCGTCCCCCGCCCCCCGGCAAGCGATCGGTCAGCCCGCTTTCGTCCGCTGGCGCCAGCGTTGGACCGCGACCCCGGCCCAGATCGCCTCGACGATCCCGAACGGCCAGGCGCCTTGCAGGAAGCCGTAGACCGAGGCCAGGACGCAGGCGGCGGCGAAAGCCAGGATAAATCGCGGGCTGCGGTCCTCTAGCGCATAGAAAACCAGCATCGCGGAGACGGAGACCAGGCCGAAAAGGGCGAGCCCGTCCATCAGCGTTTCGCCGCGCGGCGCAGCCGGTCGTTGATCGCTTCGCCCAAACCGTGTTTGGGAATCGGCATCACGGCGATGCGGCGGTATTTCGGCCGGTCGAGGGCGCGCAGCATGGCGAAGAGATTCGCCGCCGCCTCGATCACATCGCCGCTGGGGCTGAGATTGAGGTCGGTCGCGACGCCGGCGGGCGGCGGCCCGAAGCCAAGCAGCGCCTCGCCGGGAAGCTTGCGGCGCGCCTTGAGGCGCAGTTCCAGGCGTGGCGCGTAATGGCTGGCGAGCCTTCCCGGCGAACGCGGCGCGTTCTTGTGCCCGCCGGCATCGGCGAGCGTCCCGATAATCGCGGCGATGGCCTCGCGCGGTACGCCGCCCGGCCGCAGCAACACCGCGCGTTTGGTTGTGAGATCGACGACCGTCGATTCGACGCCGACCGCGCACGGCCCGCCATCGAGGATGATCCCGACCCGTTTGCCCAATCCGGCGGCCACGGATTCGGCGCTGGTCGGGCTTAACCGTCCGGCCGGATTGGCGCTGGGCGCGGCGAGCGGCCGCCCCGTGGCGCGCAGCAAAGCCAGCGCGACGGGATGATCGGGCACCCGCACGCCGAGGCTGTCGAGCCCGGCGCCGGTCAGCAACGACACCGGGCAATCGGCGCGGCGCGACAACACCAATGTCAGCGGCCCCGGCCAGAAGCGGCGCGCGAGCGCCCGCGCCCGGCTGTCGAACACGACCAGCGCCTCGGCCGCCTTCCGGTTGGCGACGTGGACGATGATCGGGTTGAAGCGCGGCCGGCGTTTGGCCGCGTAAATCGCGGCGACGGCGCGGTCGGAGGTGGCGTCGGCGCCCAAGCCGTAGACGGTTTCGGTGGGGAAGGCGACGAGTTCGCCCCGGCGCAGGGCGCGCGCGGCCTTGGCGATGGCGGCAGCGTTCGGGCGAAGGACGGGGATCGCGATGCCTCTAGTTGCGAAGCGCGCAGCCCTTGATCCAACCCGCGATCAAGGTCATCTGCGCGTCGGTCAGGGGTTCCTTCTCGAGAGGCATACGGTC
>CANFCX010000132.1 GCA_947445225.1 Rhodospirillales bacterium | reverse complement strand
GGCCTGGACCCGGTCGCGCCGATCATGGCGACCGCAATAAAAATATCGAGTACAACCGCAAACTCTTCAATCATTACGCCCGTTATTGGACGAAGGAATCGACGTATCTCGACAACCCGCTGGTTGCCGACCGCGAGACCTATCTCCAATACATCGGCGATGAATGGGGCCGCGTCGAAGATCTGCCGGCCATCATCGATGACATGGTTCGTCCCTTTGTCGGCAAATCGACGATAGCGGCCGAGATCGGGTCGGGCGGCGGACGCATGGCCTCGAAGGTGGCGCCCCTGGTCGGCCGGCTCACCTGCTTCGACATCGCCGACGCCTTCCTTGAAAAGGCGAGGCAGGCCCTGGCCGAACACCGCAACATCGATTACGTCCTGCTCGGCGACAAGCTGTTCGAGCCGGTTCCGGATGCTTCGTTCGACTACGTCTATTCCTTCGACGTGCTCGTTCACCTCGATCTGCACACATTGTGGCGCTATTTCACCTATGTGCATCGCCTTCTGAAGAAGGACGGCCTGTTCTTCGCCCATACCTCGAATCTGCGCGCCCCGGGGGGCTGGGCCAATTTCTCGGATCAGCAGGAATACACGATCGAGGGGCATTATTTCATCGTGCCGGAGATCGTCGACCTGTTTTGCGAAAAAGCGGGTTTCGCCAAGGTCAAGGTCGCTCCGATCGACGCCGCGAATTTCTACTACAACCGCGACTATCTCTGCGTCCTGCGTAAGGTCTGACCGCGCCGCCTGGTTTGGTCAGCTGCCTTGGAGGCCGTCCGCCTCGCGGACGGCGCCGGCGGCGATGAGGCCATCGATCTCGGCGGTCGAATAGCCATGGTCGCGAAGCACCGCCCTCGTATGTTCGCCGAGGAGCGGGGCGCCTTGGCCGATGCTCGCGGGCGTATCGCTGAACTTTACCGGGCAGCCGAGGGTCTTGACCATTCCCAGCCGGCTGTGGCCAACCTCGACAACCATCTCGCGGGCGAGTGTCTGCGGGTCTTCCAGCATGTCGGCGATTGAATTCACCGGACCGGCGGGGATTCCAGCCGCGGCAAGCCGAGGCAGCCATTCATCGCTTGGTCTCCGCCGGAAGATCGGCGCCAAAAGCGCGATCAGATCCGCTTCGTTCCGTTTGCGCGTGGGGTTGTCGGCGAAGCGCGTGTCGTTGGCCAGCTCCGGGGTCTCGATGGCGGCCAGCAGGCGCAGCCAGAGGGTCTGGCTCGGCGCCCCGACGACGATCCACCCGTCCAGTGTCTCGAAGGCCTGATACGGCGCGCTCAAAGGATGGGCCGAGCCGAGCGGCGCCGGCGATTGCCCGGTCGCCAACGCCATCGCGGATTGCCAATAGGTCAGGGCGATGCCGGCCTCCATCAAGGACGTCTCCACCCGCTGGCCCTGCCCGGTCTTGAGGCGATGGGCGTAGGCGGCGGCGATGCCCATCGCGGCGAGGATGCCGGCGACGATGTCGGTGGCCGGCGGCCCCAGCTTAACCGGCGGTCGCCCGGGGCCTTCGCCGGTGATGCTCGTCAGGCCGCTCATGGCCTGGGCGATGAGGTCGAGGCCGGGCCGGTCGGCATAGGGGCCGTCGCGCCCGAAGCCGGAGATGTCGCAATAGATCAGGCCGGGATTGTCGCGGCGCAGCGCGTCATAGCCGAAACCGAGGCGCTCCAGCGCGCCACGGCGGAAATTCTCGATGACGACGTCGGTACGCTTTAGCAAACGCCGCAGGACCTCCCGTCCGCCTTCGGTCTTGAGATCGAGGGCGACGCCGCGTTTGTGGCGGTTGAGCATCAGGAAAGCCGCCGATTCACCCTCGATGGTCGGGGGCGCGAATCGCCGTGAATCGTCGCCGTCGGGAATCTTTTCGACCTTGATGACGTCGGCGCCAAGATCCGCGAGCATCAACCCGCAGGTCGGTCCCGCCATGACATGGGCGAGTTCGATGACGCGCAGACCGGCCAGCGGCCCGCTCGCCGTAGCCGCCGGCGCCGGGGTCATCGCGGTTCCGCCTCCACGACGATCGCGCCGCCAACGCCCGGATCAACGACGCCCAGAAACACCGATCCTTCGGTGAACAACACGATCATCGGCGCCGCGGGTCCGTCGCGGCGGATTTCGGCAATTGGGGCCTTTCCACTCAACATGCCGCAGCTTAACTTCGCGGGCGCAACGACGCACCATCGCCGTCGCTGGGGGTGCCGCGTTTTGGAGGAGACTAAGGTGTCGATAGCCGAAGGGGCGCCGTCGTGACGAGCCGGTGGTGGCGGGAGCTGACAACGCTGGAGGCGGGCGCGCTTCGCGACCGGGATTGTGTCGCCATCCTGCCCATGGCGGCGACGGAGCAACACGGTCCCCATCTGCCGCTCGGCGTCGATGCCTTCATCAATCATGGCGTGCTGGAGCGGGCGGTCGCTCTGGCGCCGGCCGATTTGAATTTTGTCGTCCTCCCGGCCAGCGAGATCGGCAAGAGCAACGAACATTTGGATTTTGCCGGCACGCTGACACTCACCGCCGAGACGCTGATCCGGGTCGTAACCGAGATTGCCACGGGCGTGGAGCGCGTTGGGCTGCGCAAGATCGTCCTTTTCAACAGCCATGGCGGCCAGCCGCAAATCGCCGACATCGTTGCCCAGGATCTGCGTGCCCGGCTGCGCATGATCGCGGTACCGGTCAATTCGTGGCGATTGATGCGCGCGGACGATATGTTCGACGCGACCGAAATCCGTTATGGGCTGCATGGCGGCGCGGTCGAGACCTCGATTATGATGCACCTAAGGCCGGATCTGGTGCGCCGCGCGGAGCTGCGCGACTTCCCCTCAAGTGCCGCGGCGATCGAACGCGATTTTCCCCATCTGGCGCCGGATGGCCGCGTTCGGTTTGCCTGGCAGGCCCAGGATCTCAATCGCGAGGGAGCCACCGGCAACGCCGCCGCCGCGGACGCGGAAAAGGGCCGGGCGCTGGTGGATCGTGCGGCGCGGGGCCTGATCGATATTCTCCGCGACTTGAATCATCTTCCACCGACGGTTCCGGCCTAGCGGCCAGGCGGGAACCAGAGGCTGGAATCAATCCGTTCCTGGGCGTATTCTGACAAAAATCCAGGGAGACAAACGGGGAGGTAGGAATGGCCAGCCTGCTTGGTAGACCTCGGCTTTCCTGTGTCGCGGCGTCGTTGCTCGTGGCGACCAGCTGCGCAAACTACAAAGAGGCCGGGATCTTGGGGGGAATGGCGGCGGGAGCCGCCGCCGGTGCCGCGGCCGCCCCTTCGGATTACAAGGCCTTTGGCTTTGTTATTGGAGCCGTTGCCGGAGCCGTCGCGGGTGCCTTTGTTGGCGCGAAATTGGACGAGGCCGATAGAGCAAGAGCGGAAGCCAGCGCCCTGCAGGCCGTGGAAGGCCCAGCGTGGCAGCGAATAGGCTGGAACAGCGAAAATATGCCGAACACTTATGGCTACGCAGAGGTGATAGCCGTGCCCGCGCCGGCCCCTATACAGAATTCGGTGAACAATTCCGGTCCTGCCGATCGGCCGGCTGCCCTGCCCAGTTATCAACCGCCCACGCCCACTGCCGTGTCAGCGAGCGGCCCGGAACGGGAGTGCAAGATCGTCCGCGAGGTGGTTGTGCTTCAGGGTCGGGAGTCAAAAGAAGAGGCTCAATTCTGCCGCGCCGGTTCTCAATGGGTGCGTTCATAGGCCGCGCGTCATGCGGCGCTTGAATCTCATCGCCCTGATCGTCGTCTTGTTCGTCGCTGGATAGGCCCAGGATCCCAACCGCGCGCGAGCCACCGGCTACGCCGTGGCGGTTGATGTGCATCAACATTCCGCCCGGACATTTCGGCGATACTCTCTCGACCGGTTGAGGGCTTCCCCGGCTCGACCCGGATGCCGGGAGAATTGGGTCATGAGTGTGAAGGCGGCTCTTCCGCGCGTTGCGGACTCAGGGACCGGGACGGCCCCAGGTGTTCTTCGGCGCGCGCCGCCGGCATCGCACGTCGAACTCTTCGCGGAGCCCCAAGCCGACCCGGCGGAGGCCGCCATCGAGCGCGAGTACCGTGTCTTGATGCGGAAATTCTGGTTTTCCGCCGCGATTTCGGTCCCGGTCATGGCGTTCAGCTATCCCGATCTGATTCCCGGTTTGGACACGTGGATGCCGATGGGGAGCGACGAGCGGCGCGTCGTTTGGGCTCTCCTGGGCGTATTGAGCCTGCCCGTTTTGGTCTGGGCGGGCTCGCAGTTTTTCGTCGGCATGTGGGACGCGCTCAAACACCGCGCGGCTAACATGCATACATTGATCGCGATCGGAATCAGTGCCGCCTACGCCTATTCGGTCGTCGCCGTCGCCTGGCCCGGAATCTTTCCGGACATGGCGCTCGCGAAGGTTTTCTGGGATGTCACCGATGTCGTCGTCGCGCTCGTCGTCCTCGGCCTGGCCCTGGAAATCAAGGCCAAGGGCAGGACCTCGCAGGCCATCAAGAAGCTGATTGGACTTCAGGCGAAGACCGCGCGCGTCGTTCGCGAGGGCAAGGAGGTCGATCTCCGCATCGAGGATGTCGTCGTCGCCGACACGGTGATCGTCCGGCCGGGTGAAAAGGTGCCGGTGGATGGACGGGTTGTCGCCGGAGCCAGCGCCGTCGACGAGTCGATGATCACCGGCGAATCCATGCCCATCGAGAAAAATCCCGGCGACGAAGCCATCGGCGGAACCCTCAACAAGACGGGCAGCT
>CANFCX010000131.1 GCA_947445225.1 Rhodospirillales bacterium | reverse complement strand
GAAGGCATTCTTCCTGGCGGCGGCGTGGCGTTGCTGTATGGCGGGCGTGCACTGGAGCGGGTGAAGGCCGGCAATGACGACCAGAAGGTGGGCGTTGAGATCGTGCGCAAGGCGCTGACCGCGCCGGCTCGCCAAATCGCCGACAACGCCGGCGAAGACGGTGCCGTGATCCTGGGCAAACTCCAGGAGAGCAAGAACCTCAATTGGGGCTTTGACGCTCAAAGCGGCGACTATGTCGACATGATCAAGGCCGGTATCGTCGATCCGACCAAGGTCGTGCGTCTGGCGCTACAGGGCGCTGCCTCGGTGGCCGGTCTCCTGATCACCACCGAAGCCATGATCGCCGACAAGCCGGAGAAAAAACCCGGGCCATCCTTGCCTGGCGGCGGCGGCGGCGGTATGGATTTCTAATCCTCGCTACAAGAACCAAAGGGCCGCCCTCGGGCGGCCCTTTTTTTGTCTTAACGCGCCCCGGCCCAATCGATGAGCCGCCGCAGGAACCGGGCGCAAGACTCAAGCTGTTCGAGGCTCACATATTCATCGGGCTGGTGGGCCTGTTCGATGTTCCCCGGACCGCACACGATGGCGTGGATACCCGCCTGCTGAAACAATCCGGCCTCCGACGCATAGGCCACCGCCAATGATCGATTCTGGCCGGTTAGGGCCAGGCCAAGGGTTTCGGCGGGCGATTGGGCGCCCGGGGTTAAGGCGGGAACCGCGCATAGGATTCGGTTTTCGGCGCCGGCGCCATCGCACCGCGCTTTCAGACGCGGCGACAAGTCCCCGCGGAGATAGTCTTCGAATCGGTCGAGGACCGGCAGCGGGTCGAAACCGGGAACCGGTCGCATTTCCCACGCGACGCGGCATTCGCGTGGAATGATATTGACGGCGACGCCACCCTCGATCCGGCCGACGTTTAAGGTCGTCCACGGCGGATCGACATCGATCCCACCCATGGCCGGGGTGACGCGCAGCTCCGCCGCCAAATCGTCGAGGACACGCAACACTTCGCCCGCCGCTGAAATCGCGTTGAGGCCGAGATGGGGCAGGCTCGAGTGCCCGTCCTTGCCCGTAACGATCGTCAGGCAAGCGTTGATGCCCTTGTGGGCGTTGACGACCTTCATGCCGGTCGGTTCACCGACGATGACCATCCGCGGCCGCGGCAATTCCTTCCCCAATTGTCGGATCAAGGCCGGAATGCCCAGGCAGCCGACCTCTTCATCGAAAGACAGACAGAGATGGACGGGCACACGCGGCGGCCGTTCGAGGAATTCCGGGACCAGAGCCAGGACGGTGGCGATAAACCCCTTCATATCGGCGGTTCCGCGGCCATACAGCCGGCCATCGCGCTCGGTCAGAACAAAGGGCGGGCTGGTCCAAGGTTGCCCATCCACCGGCACGACATCGGTGTGACCCGACAACACGACGCCGCCATCAATGGCCGGGCCGATGGTGGCGAAGAGGTTCGCCTTCGTGCCGGTTTGGTCATGTACGACGCGCGAACTCACGCCATGCCCGGCGAGGTAGCGGGCGACGTCTTCGATCAGGCCGAGATTGGATTTTGCCGAAACCGTGTCGTGCGCGACCAACCGACGCAACATCTCGACGGGGGTGACGACGGCGACGGCACGCCTCACACGGTGGAAAGTTGCGAGGATGCGGTATTGCCGATCATCGCCAGGAATTCGCGGCGCGTCGACGGATCGGTGCGGAATGCCCCCAACATGCGGCTGGTGACCATGGTTGCGCCCGCCTTGTGGATGCCCCGCGTGGTCATGCAGTGATGGGCGGCCTCGATGACCACGGCAACCCCGATCGGGTTCAGCACTTCATTGATCGTATTGGCGATTTGGGCGGTCATCTTCTCCTGGATTTGAAGGCGCTTTGCATACACATCCACGAGCCGAGCGAGTTTGCTGATGCCGACGACGCGTTTGCGCGGAAGATATGCGACATGCGCCCTGCCGATGATTGGCGCGATGTGATGCTCGCAATGCGATTCAAAGCGGATATCGCGCAGCACCACCATCTCGTCATAACCGTCGGTCTCCTCAAACGTGCGTTGGAGAAGATCGATCGGATCGACGCCATACCCGGAGAACCATTCGTCGAACGCCCGCACCAGACGTTCCGGCGTACCCAGCAGACCTTCCCGGTCCGGATCGTCGCCGGCCCATCGCAACAGAACACGCACGGCATCTTCCGCTTCCTTCGGACTTGGCCGCGCGATACTCCGCACCTCGATCACTTCGGCTTTACGTTCCGCTTTCACGTCTGCGGGCCTTGCGGGGGACACTAATTTCGATCCTTTCAATTCAGACGCACGGCATGATGAGGACAATCGAGCGAAAACGCCGGCACGTCGACGTCGAACCGATCGCCCGCCGGCGTCTCCATCTGATACCGGCCAACCATGATGCCCGACGAATCCGGGAGTTGCGTGCTAGAGGTGTATTCAAAAGCCTGGCTGGGCCTCAGCACAGGCTGCTCGCCGACCACACCCGCGCCGCGCACTTCCTGCACCCGGCCGTGGGCGTCGGTTATGTGCCAATAACGATTGCGCAGCTGCACGGTCTCCGCACCCAAATTCTCGATCCGCACCTGATAGGCCCAGACATAGTGGTTTTCGGCAGGCGACGACTGATCCTCCAGATAGACCGGTTTCACCGTCACCTTGATCGACCGCGTAGTCGCGCTGTACATGACGCCGCACTCCCGACACAAGCGATTGTCGCTGTCACCAATATTAGGTCGATAGCCCCGCTTGTCCAGCTACTCGCGCGCCGCCGCGACGCTGCCCTACGCCGCGCGCAGGGCGGTTTCGAGATCGGCTTGCAAATCGGCGACATCCTCCAGCCCCACGGATAACCTCAGCACGCCGTCGGTGATGCCCTGGCGAACCCGATCGGCCGCGGCCAGCCGTTGATGTGTCGTCGTCGATGGGTGGCAGATCAGCGATTTCGAATCGCCCAAATTGTTAGAGATGTCGATCAGCCGCAAGGCATTGAGGCAGCGGAAGGCGGCTTCCTTGCCACCGGCCACCTCGAACGCAAGGACGGTGCCGCCGTCTTTCATCTGCCTCTTTGCCAATTCGTGCTGGGGATGGCTCGGAAGGCCGGGATAGAGAATTCGGCGGATTTTCTGATGTCCCTCCAAGGCGCGGGCGAGCACGAGGGCGTTGGCGCAGGCTCGCTGCAGGCGAAGGTCGAGCGTCTCCAGGCCCTTGAGCATAACCCAGGCATTAAACGGGCTGAGCGCCGGCCCGGTGTGGCGTATGAACGGCGTCAGCTTCTCAACACAAAAAGACGTCGTGCCCAAGACGGCGCCGCCCAGGCAACGCCCCTGGCCGTCGATGTGTTTGGTCGTCGAATAAACCACGATGTCGGCCCCGAAGGACAACGGTTGCTGCAGCAGCGGCGTGGCGAAGACATTGTCCACGATCACCTGGGCCCCGGCGCCATGGGCAAGGCGTGTCACCGCGGCAAGATCGATGATCTCGAGCGTCGGATTGGACGGCGTCTCCAGAAAGACACACGCCGCCGGCTTTTGAAACGCCTGGCGCCACTGATCGAGATCGGTGCCATCCACGAAGACGGTTTCGACGCCGAAGCGCGGCAATATTTCGGCCAAGATGTATTGGCAGGATCCGAACAAGGCTCTGGCCGCTACCACCCTGTCGCCTGCCTTGATCTGGCACATAAGCGCGGCGAACACGGCCGCCATGCCCGTGGCGGTCGCCCGGCACGCCTCGGCCCCTTCGAGAAGCCGCAGGCGGTCTTCAAACATCGACACCGTGGGATTGCCAAAACGGGAATAGACGAAACGCTGGGTGGGCGCGGCGAACGCGGCTTCCGCCTCCTCGGCATTGTCGTAAACGAAGCCGGAGGTCAGAAACAGCGCTTCGGACGTTTCGTGAAAGGCGCTGCGCTTTGTCCCGCCGCGCACTTGCAGGGTGCGCTGACGCCAGGAAGCGGCTTTCGATTCGTCATGTGCCATGGTGTCATCTCCCTCCGGGCCCAAACGGCGACGGAAAACAAAAGCCCCGAACGCGATCGAGTCGGGGCGACGACACCCGACCTTTTAGCGCGTTTGTTTAACGTGGCCGCAAGCCGTTCGGCTCAAATCGCCACGATCGTCAGGGGATAGTTGTTTTTTGTTGCCGCTGTCAAGGCTTCGCCTGCCAGCCGGCGTCGGACTTGACCCAGGTCAACTCATGTTTGTTGTGAAAAAGGTGCATCAATTTGGACTGCGGAATGGCGGCGAATTCGCGGCAAATGGAATGATCGGTCTCGCCTTGAAATTTCAACGTGCAGACGAAACGCCGGCACAAGCCCGAGTCGATCCAAGATTTGACCAATTTTAGAAGCCGCGCCGGATAACAAATGACATCGCAGAACAGCCAATCGACCGGTCCAACCTCCCGTGGCTGCAAGGCGAAGGCCGATTGGCGGCGAAACTCGACCCTGGGCAATGCCGCGATAGGCGCCGCGAGCGGCGCCTTGTCGACGCTCAGGACATTGGCGCCGAGTTGCTGCAATACCGCGGTCCATCCGCCTGGGCTGCTACCCAGGTCGAGGCAGAACTCGCCGGGCCGAGGCGCCATTCCCAGGATCGTAAACACCTCCCATAGTTTCAAATAGGCGCGGTTCGGCGGGAAGGTCTTGTCTTCCTGGAATTGCACTTCGCCATTGGGAAAGGGACTGGAACAGCGGGCGGCGGCGAGGATCCTATTCGCGTCGAGCAAGGTCCAGGAACCGAGCGGTGCTTTCGGCGGCGCGGACGGAAAAGCGAGCGGCTTGGCCGACACCGACGGCAGACAGTCCTGAATCAACT
>CANFCX010000130.1 GCA_947445225.1 Rhodospirillales bacterium | reverse complement strand
GCCCTTGCGCGGGGGGCTCTCGTTGGGCGGTCTCGCCGGCACGCTCGAACGCGCCTTCAAGCTCTACAACGTAAAGTCCGTCGCCCTCGCGATCAATTCGCCGGGCGGCTCGCCGGTGCAGTCGGCGTTGATCGCGCGGCGCATCCGGGCCCTGGCGCAAGAACACGAAGTTCCCGTGTTGGCCTTCGCCGAGGACGTCGCGGCCTCGGGCGGCTATTGGCTGGCCTGCGCCGCGGACGAAATCTTCGCCGACGAAAATTCGATCGTCGGCTCCATCGGCGTGGTCAGCGGCGGCTTCGGGCTGAGCGGCCTCATCCGCCGCATGGGGATCGAGAGGCGCCTGTACACGGCCGGCGAGCGGAAATCGCTGCTCGACCCGTTCCTGCCCGAGAAGCCCGAAGACGTAGAGCGGCTGCGCGCGGTGCAACGCGACATCCACGACAGTTTCAAATCTTGGGTCGGACTTCGCCGCGGCGCCAAGCTGAAGGGTTCGGTCGAGGAGCTGTACTCCGGTGAATTTTGGACCGGAAAACGCGCCTTGGAGTTGGGATTGATCGACGGCATCGGCGACCTGCGGGGTGTTTTGCGCGAACGCCATGGCGACAACGTGAAGCTGCGCGTGATCGGGCCGCCGCGGCCCTGGTTCCGCCTTCCGTTCCTGCGATCGGCGATCGAGGAGACCGATCGCGCCGCCGCCTGGACCGGCCAAGTGATGGCCGCGGTCGAGGAGCGCACCTTATGGAACCGCTACGGGCTTTGACCGGCGGGGTCGGTGGCGGTAGGAAGGCATCATGTTCGGTATCACCTTCAGCAAGCTTCTCATCATCGCGGCGATCATCCTGGGGCTGTGGTTTCTCTATCGTTACCTGCAGCGTGTGGAGAAACTCAGCAAAATGGTGCTGGACCGCAAGCCGCAGGCGCGCACGCCAGATCGCGACGGCGTCGTCGCCGAGGAGATGGTGAAATGCCGGGTTTGCGACGCTTATGTCGCGGCGCGCGGGGCTTCTAGCTGCGGGCGCAAGGAATGCCCGTTCGGCTGACACAATTCGGCCTCGCGACCGCTTGACCCCCGCGCGCGCCACTGTCTATGGTGCAGCGCACACTAACAAATTGCCGGTCCCCCGGGTCAAATGGCGCCCAACCCCCAGACTTTCCTCAGCTTTCAAGGAATGATCGCCAAGCTGCAGGCCTTTTGGGCCGAGCGCGGCTGCGTCATCCTGCAGCCCTATGACATGCCGATGGGGGCGGGCACCTTCCACCCGGCGACGACCTTGCGCGCCTTGGGCAAGGCGCCGTGGCGCGCCGCTTATGTCCAGCCGTCGCGGCGCCCCGGCGATGGGCGTTATGGCGAAAACCCCAACCGGCTTCAGCACTATTACCAGTTCCAGGCGATCGTGAAGCCGTCCTTGCCCGACAGCCAGGACGTGTATTTGAAAAGCCTGGAGGAAATCGGGGTCAGCCCCAGACTCCACGACATACGTTTCGTCGAGGACGATTGGGAAAGCCCGACGCTGGGCGCCTGGGGACTGGGCTGGGAAGTGTGGTGCGATGGCATGGAGGTCACGCAATTCACCTATTTCCAGCAGGTCGGCGGCATCGAATGCGACCCGGTGTCGGTCGAATTCACCTATGGGCTGGAAAGGCTGGCGATGTTCATCCAGGGCGTGGAGAACGTCTACGACCTCGATTTCAACGGCCAGGGCACCAAATACGGCGACATCTTCCTGCGCGCCGAGCGTGAATACTCCGCCTACAATTTCGAATTCGCCGACACCGCGCTGCTTTTCCGGCATTTCGCCGATGCCGAGGCCGAATGCAAGGCGCTGCTCGAAAAGAAGCTGCCGCTGCCGGCCTATGACCAATGCATCAACGCCAGCCACCAATTCAACCTGCTCGACGCCCGCGGCGTGATTTCGGTGACCGAGCGCGCCGCTTATATCGGCCGCGTGCGGGCTTTGGCGAAGGGCTGCTGCGAAGCCTGGCTCGAAAGCCAGTGACGATCGCGGGCCGGTGAGGCGCCCTTGGCGGAGCTATTGCTTGAACTTTTCTCCGAAGAGATCCCGGCCCGTTTTCAGGCCCGGGCGGCGGAGGATTTGAAAAGACTGGTTGCGGAACGGCTGACCGGCGCCGGGCTTTCCTTCACCCGTGCCGATGCCTACGTCACTCCACGGCGGTTGGCACTGGTGATTGATGGCCTGCCC
Organism: Rhodospirillales bacterium; assembly: GCA_947445225.1. GTDB lineage: Bacteria > Pseudomonadota > Alphaproteobacteria > CACIAM-22H2 > CACIAM-22H2 > SHVT01. The sequence goes on along the minus strand of CANFCX010000130.1, from coordinate 2,697 downwards.
GACAAACAACCCGACGTGACCGAGGAAAAAAAGGGGCCGCGGGTCGGTTCGCCGGAGGCGGCGGTCGCGGGTTTCTTGAATTCGGTTGGGCTCACCAGCCTCGATCAATGCGAAAAACGCAATGTCGGGAAGGCGGAGTTCTGGTTCGCCGTCCGCCAGCGGCTTGGCCAGCCAATGGCCGATGTCCTGCCGCCCATTCTGCTGGACGCCATCGTGAAGCTCGACTGGCCGAAATCGATGCGATGGGCTGGCAACGCTTTTCGCTGGGTGCGGCCGCTCAAATCCATCCTGGCGTTATTGGACGGCAAGGCGTTGATCGGTGCCCTTCCGTTGGCGCCAGGCGGCGGCGGGGAGTCCGTCGGCTTCGCCGGCGTCACCTTTGGGCACCGCTTCATGGCGCCGGCCGAAATCTCGGTGCGCGATTTCGCCGATTACAAACGCCGGCTGCGCGATGCCAAGGTCGTTCTGGACGCGGCGGAGCGGCGGACGATCATCGCCACGGATGCCGAGGCGGCGGCCAAGCGCGAGGGCCTCAAGCTGCGCGCCGACAAGGGATTGCTCGACGAGGTCGCGGGGCTGGTCGAATGGCCGGTGGTGCTGCTGGGCGGCATCGATCCCCGGTTCATGGACCTGCCCCCGGAAGTCCTGACCACGACCATGCGCCGGCATCAGAAATATTTCGCCCTTGAAAAGGCCGATGGCAGCCTGGCCCCGCGCTTCGTTGTCGTCGCCAATATCGAGGCCGAGGACGGCGGCAAGGCCATCGTGCTCGGCAATGAACGCGTGCTGCGCGCCCGGCTGTCCGATGCGCGCTTTTATTGGGATCAGGATCGCAAGCAGCCTTTGGAATCGCGCCTGCCGGCGCTCGAAAAACTCGTCTTTCACGCAAAGCTGGGCAGCGTCGGCGACAAAGTGCGGCGCCTGGAGCGTCTGGCCGAACACCTGGCGACATCGATCCCCGGCGCCGATCCCGCCCGCGCCCGCCGCGCCGCGCGATTGAGCAAGGCCGATCTCAGCTCGGGCATGGTGGGTGAATTCCCGGAGCTTCAGGGCATCATGGGCCGCTATTACGCGCTGCACGATGGCGCCGACGCGGCCGTGGCCGAGGCCATCGCCCAGCATTACGGGCCGCTCGGCCCCAATGACCGCTGCCCGACCGCGCCGATCGCGCTGGCGGTCGCGCTCGCCGACAAAATCGACACGCTCGCCGGTTTTTTCAAGATCGGGGAGAAACCCACGGGATCGAAGGATCCCTTCGCCTTGCGCCGCGCGGCGCAAGGCGTCATCCGGCTGATTCTCGAAAACGGGCTGCGCCTGAAACTTTCGAGGATCTTCGGCGGGGCGCTGGCGTTGCACGGCGCCCCCGAGACACAACAACGCCAGCGCAAGGCGGAACTCGCCGAGGCGCTGGAAGTCGGCGGCGCGCCGGTGAAGGACATCGCCGATCTGACGCGGGAGCTGCTCGAATTTCTGGCCGACCGGCTCAAGGTGCATTTGCGCGAACGCGGCGTCCGCCACGACCTGATCGAGGCGATTTTCGGGCTCGGCGGCGAAGACGATCTTGTCCGCTTGCTCGCCCGCGTCGATTCGCTCGCCGCCTTTCTTGCCGGCGAGGATGGCGGCAATCTGCTGACCGCCTATCGCCGCGCGTCCAACATCGTGGCGATCGAGGAAAAGAAGGATGGCGCCGGCCAAGCCGGCCCCGTCGATGCGGCGGCCTTCGTCCTGGACGAAGAAAGGCGCCTCTACGCGGCCTTGGCCGATGTGCGCGAAAGCTGTGGGCGGGCACTGCGCGAGGAGCGTTTCAACGATGCCATGGCCAATTTTTCCCGGCTCCGCAAGCCGGTCGATGCGTTCTTCGAGAAGGTGACGGTTAATGTCGAGGACCGCGCGTTGCGCGCCAACCGGTTGCGGCTATTGTCGGAAATTCGGGTAACGCTGGGCACGGTCGGGGATTTTTCGCGTATCGAGGGGTGAGGTGAATGGCGAAGTGGATCTATCGTTTCGGCGAAGGCAAGGCCGATGGCACGGGCGCGATGCGCGAACTGTTGGGCGGCAAGGGCGCCGGCCTGGCGGAGATGAGCCGGCTCGGCCTTAACGTTCCTCCCGGCTTTACCATCACCACCGAAGTTTGTACCCATTTCTACAAACTCGGCCGCGCCTATCCCGCCGACCTAAAAGCCCAGGTCGCCGGGGCCGTCGCGCATGTCGAGCGCATCATCGGCCGCGGCTTTGGCGCCGCCAAGAACCCTTTGCTCGTTTCCGTGCGATCGGGCGGCCGCGCGTCGATGCCGGGGATGATGGACACCGTGCTCAATCTTGGGCTCAACGACGAAACCGTCGCCGGTCTGGCGGCGTTGAGCGGCGATGCGCGGTTTGCCTATGACAGTTATCGCCGCTTCATCCAGATGTATTCCGACGTCGTGCTGGGCGTCGAACATCACCATTTCGAGGAATTGCTGCAACGCCACAAGGACGCCCGCGGCGTCGATCTGGACACCGATCTCGGGGCCGATGATTGGCGAGGGCTGGTCGACAGGTACAAGGAGCGGGTGCAAAAGGAACTGGGCCGGCCCTTCCCGCAGGACGTACACGAACAGCTCTGGGGCGCGATCGGCGCGGTGTTCGGAAGCTGGATGAATCAACGCGCGATCACCTATCGCCGCCTGCACGGTATTCCCGAAAGTTGGGGCACGG
>CANFCX010000129.1 GCA_947445225.1 Rhodospirillales bacterium | reverse complement strand
CGGTTGAGTTGCAACCCGCGGACGCCACGCTGCTCGACCACCTGGGCGACGCGATGTGGCGGGTTGGTCGCCAGGCCGAGGCCCGTTATCAATGGGAGCGCGCGCTGCAAAGCAAACCCGACCCCGCTCATATCCCTGAAATCCAAGCGAAATTGGCGCGTGGCCTTACCGCGCCGTCCACCCGCGGCGGCTGAAGAGCCTGATTCCGGCGGCGGCCGGCCACGCCAATGCCAACGCCGCAACCGACGCGGTGAAGCTGCCCGTGCAACTTGCCGCGCCCGCCAAGATCAACCTCTACCTCCACGTCACCGGTCGCCGTTCGCGGGACGCGAACGCCTTCGCCGGCTATCACGAAATCGATAGCCTGTTCGCCTTTCTCGACTTACACGACAGTCTCGCGGCCGAGCCGGCCGATGACTTGTCCCTGTTTGTCTCAGGGCCCTTCGCCGCGGCTCTGCCCCGCGATGACCCCGACAACCTCGTGTTGCGCGCGGCGCGCCTTTTGGCAGCCCAGGCCGGCGTGCCCGCGGCCGCGCGCTTGACCCTGACCAAACGTTTACCGGTGGCCGCGGGGTTGGGTGGCGGCTCCGCCGATGCGGCGGCGGCCTTGCTGGTGTTGAACCGGCTGTGGAAGTTGAAAATTGGCCGGGAGGAACTCGCCGGTCTGGCGCTGCGGCTTGGGGCCGACGTGCCGGCGTGTCTGTTCGGCCGGCCGGCTTTTGTGGGCGGGATCGGCGAGATCGTGCGCGACTCCCCAGGCCTGCCGCCGGCCGCTCTTGTCCTCGTCAACCCCGGCGCGCCGCTGTCGACCGCACAGGTCTTCGCCGCCTATCGCGAGCCCTTTTCCGCGGCCGGCCGTTTCGACGAAAGCCCCGAATCGGCCGCCGACCTAGCGCGCCTGTTGGCCGAACGCGGCAATGACTTGACCCTCGCGGCCTGCCGGCTGGTCCCCGAGATCGCGGCGGCGCTGAAGGCGCTCGCCGTCCAGCCCGATTGCCTGATGTCACGCATGAGCGGGAGCGGCGCCACCGTCTTTGGCTTGTTCGAGACTTCCACCGGCGCGGCCACGGCCGCGCGCACCCTCCAGCAGGCCAATCCGCGATGGTGGATCACGGCCGCCCGGCTGATGTCCGATGGGGCGGCGGAGTTCGGAGACGAGCCCTAGCGGCGGTTGCGCGCCCAACGGGTGTACCGTAGTTTTCATTTTTGGATTCGGGCAGGCGTGGCGATGGCAGTGGAAATATTCTCGCTTAAGGGAAAACGGGTCTGGGTCGCGGGCCATCGCGGCATGGTCGGTTCGGCCATCGTTCGGCGCCTTGCCGCTGAACGTTGCGAGATTTTAACCGCGGCGCGCGGCGAACTCGATCTGCGCCGCCAGGCCGATGTCGAGACCTGGATGGAAACGCGCCGACCGGAGGTCGTGGCGATCGCCGCGGCCAGGGTGGGCGGCATTCTCGCCAACGACACGCGGCCCGCGGAATTCATCCACGACAATCTGGCGATCGAGACCAATATCATTCACGCCGCCTGGAAACTCGGCGTCGGCAAATTGCTTTTCCTCGGCTCCGCCTGCGTTTATCCGCGCCTCGCCGCGCAGCCGATGCCGGAAGAGGCGCTTTTGACCGGCCCGCTGGAGCCGACCAATCGCTGGTATGCGATCGCCAAGATCGCGGGTTTGATGATGTGTCAGGCCTTCCGCAAGCAACATGGCTGCGATTTCATCGCCGCGATGCCGACCAACCTTTACGGTCCCGGCGATAATTACGACCTTCGCGCCAGCCACGTTGTCCCTGCCTTGATGGCAAAATCCCATCGGGCGCGGATCACGGGAGCGAAATCCGTCGAAATCTGGGGAACCGGCACGCCGCGCCGCGAATTCATGTTTGTCGACGACCTTGCCGATGCCTGCGTCTTCCTGCTCAAGCATTTTTCCGGCGACGAGATTCTGAACGTGGGCGTCGGCAGCGATGTCAGCATCCGCGAGCTCGCCGGGTTGATCGCCGAGGTCGTTGGCTTCCGCGGCGAGTTCACTTACCTGCCCGACAAACCCGACGGGATGCCGCGCCGATTGCTGGATTCCGGCCGCCTGACGGCGCTCGGCTGGTCGGCGCGCACGCAGCTGCGCGACGGCCTGCGATCATCCTATGATTGGTATCTCGCCAATGCGGCGAAGGCGGCCTGACGGCCAATTGCGGATTGCGGGATTTCAGCCTATCGTCCGGCGCCCGCGGTTTCGCCGCGAGACATCGGTTGGGGCGTCGCCAAGTGGTAAGGCAGCGGATTTTGATTCCGCCATCCGGAGGTTCGAATCCTCCCGCCCCAGCCAATTACCCAAATGCCGCCGCCCCTTCGCGGCGTCTAATTCGGTTTCCATTCCCGCGCAAGGCGCTGCGCCTGGGCAAGCTGGGCTTCGCTCATCCCGACGCGGAGCGCGTCGCGATTCTTGGCCGCCGGCTGGAAACCACGCTGGGCCGCTAGGTCGAACCAAAGATGGGCGGCGACCGGGTCGACCGGCACGGCGTCACCATCGCGGTACATGGTGCCGAGATTGTTCTGGGCGTTGACGTTGCCCTGCCCCGCCGCGCGGCGAAACCAATCCAGCGCCTGGCCATGGTCCCGCGGCACGCCCTGACCGGTGAAATACATCAGGCCAATATTGTTCTGAGCCCAGTCGTAACCTTGGTCGGCGGACCTACGGTACCAGCGCGTCGCCTCGGCGTAGTCGCGCGACACGTCCTCGCCGTTTGCGTACATGACCCCGACGTAATATTGCGCGCCGGCATGGCCCTGCTCGGCGAGCGGTCGAAAAAGCCGAATCGCTTCGTAATAGTAGCCGCAGCCATAAGCGACGAGCGCGTCCTCGAAAGGTCCGGCAAGGGCCGGGCTGCTCGCCAGCGCGGCAAGCAACAGCGCGACGGCCCGGTATGTTCGCAACCCTGTCATGGTGCTTGTCTCCATCGCTGAATCAACGCGCCAATGTCGCGAGAATTCGGGGCTCGGTTCAATTGTTCGGGCTGCAATCCTTGATCCAATCGGCGAACAGGCGAATCTCGCCTTCGGGGAGCGGCTCGAAGCCGATCGGCATCCGCTCGCCCTCGCCGCCGACCGCCAGATGGGTGCCGCGGAGTTTGTGTATCAGATAGCTCCGCTCGGGGTCGCCCGGTTCGATTCGCAACAATTTCGAACCTGTGCTCTGGGCGCCAACCAGGGAGAGGTAGGTAAGGCCGGCCGCCATCATCAAATTCGCCGGCGCCTCAAACGTGTGACAGGACAGGCAATTATGAAGCAGAGGCTCCAAATCGGTCGTCCAGCTGATCGCGGAAATCGCGGTTTTGCTGTCGCAGGCGGCGAAACTCGCTCCGCTCGCAAGGCCGAGGAGAAGCCCGCCGACGCAGCCAAGAAAACCGGATCGGGACACGGGGATTACGGCAATGCCATCGCGCGCGACAAGCGGCGAGCCGCCGTCAATTATCCGGACTGCAATCCTTGATCCAATCCTCGATCATTTGAATCTGCTTCTCGGGAAGGGGATCGAAGCCGATCGGCATTTGTACGCCCTGCCCACCGTTTTCCATATGTGTCCCGCGCAGCTTGTACAGGAGGTAGCTGTTTTCCGGGTTGCCCGGATCGACACGCATCATTTTCGATTCGGTGCTGGGGACATTCACCAGGAATTTATAAGCGATGCCCGGCGCCATGATTAGTTGCTCCGGTGCCGCGCCCTCGTGACAGAAATGGCAGGTATGGAAGATCGGCTCGATCTCGAAGGTCCAACTGACCGGGGATTTGGCGGTCTTGTTGTCGCAGGTCGCCGCGAGCGCCCCGCTAACCGTCGTCATCGCCAACAAACCGGCGATCAGGCCGCTGAAAAACCGGCGGCGGCCGTGTCCGAACATGATGGCATTCATGGTTCGCAGATCCCCTTCGATAGGCCCGATCGGTTCTAGGTCCGAGGTCAACTCGTAGAACGCGATTGGAAGACCCGGATAAAACAATGGCCGGAGGCGGTTTACCCGCCTCCGGCCACCGCGCCGATAACTTAGGTCCAGCTCAGATCGTAGTTCTTGAGCGGCAATTGACGAATGCGCTTGCCGGTGATCTTGTGAATTGCCGACGTAATCGCCGATTGCGTGAGACAGCCCTGCGGTTCCGACACCCCGACGAACTTGCCGGGATTGGCGCCGCCGGGCATGCCGGTGAAGCCGTCGAAGGAGACATGGACCTTCGGCGCTTCCGCGATGCGCAGCATCTGGCCATCGTCGAAATTGCCTTCGACAACGCGGCCGTTCCGCAGATTGACCTCGTGGTACAGCACGTTGGACAGGTACCACATGGTTCCGGCCTCGACGTTGTTCCGCACGACGTTCGGATTGACGATGAAGCCGGGATCGAAGGACACATGGATGTCCTCGAGCTTCACTTCGCCGCCCTTGGAGAGGGAGAGAGTGACCACGTTGGCGACGATGGTACCGGTGCCGGGAGCCGAGGAGCTCCAGCAGCCGATGGCGATGCCCTGGGCGGTGCCTTTCGGCAGGGTCTTCTTGCCCCAACCGGATTTGTCCGCCACGTCGTTGAGGCATTGCAGCCAGCCCTTGTCCTTGTTCGCATGCCAAGGAGCGAGCAATTTCCGCCGATATTCGAGTTCGTCGATCTTGGCGGCGGCGGCCATCTCGTCGATGAAGGATTCCAGGAAGAACATGTTGGTGTTCCAGCCCGGCGAGCGGAACGAGCCGATGATGAACGGATCGGCCATTTCGTTCCATTCATACCGCATGTTCGGAACCGCTTCCCAATAGGGAGCGTCGATCATGCCGGTGTTGGCCAACGAGTCGACTTCGCCCTGTTCCACCTTGGCCATGGGCTGACCCCATTGCTTCTGGCGGGACTTCGTCGTCGAGCGCATGAACCAATGGGTCGGGT
>CANFCX010000128.1 GCA_947445225.1 Rhodospirillales bacterium | reverse complement strand
GCCTACCATCGCGCGCCGGATTGGGAAAGAGAGCGGTTGGCCTTTTCCCCCGCCCGGCCGCCCAAACGCCGGCCCTTGGCGATGATGCATTGGCCGCAGCGTTGCGCTAACATCCGGTCCTCGCGATTATTGCGCTCGCAATGCCGCGACTTTAGGCACCAAGCAAAACGAAACAAAGGAGGGAGTTTCCATGAAATCAGCACACCGTATCGTGGGCGCCGCTTTGCTCGCCGGCGCGGCCTTCGCACTTTACCAACCAACTGCCGCATTGGCGCAAGCCGCGCCGCCGCCCGCGCCGCAGCCTTTCGCCGCGGGCACGCCGCTGGGCGTGACGCTCAACAACGCGTTCACGCCGATGTCCAGCAATGTGAAGGTCTATGGCGCCATCGTTAACGGCGAAGCCTGCGTCTATGATGAAGCCAAGGGCCTCATCATCGTTCCCAGCCGCGGCGCGCCGCAGGATCAAAATCCCAATGACGGCTGGTTCTCGCTGTTTAATCACGACGGTTCGGTCCACACCGCCAAATGGGTCGGCATCACCCGCAACGGCCTGGTCCTCAACCAGCCGCAAGGCACCGACATCGCCAACGGCGTCATCTACACGGCCGATCGCGACGGCGGCCTGCGGAACCCCGATCCCACCAAACCCGCCGATCCCCTGGTGTCGGTCATCCGCAAATTCGACCTGAAGACCGGCCAGCCGATGGGCGAGATCAAGAATCCGGAAACCGCCGGCCTCAACGACATCGCGGTGCATGCCGACGGCACGATCTATGGCACCCAGACCGGCACCGCCGGAATGCCCGATACCTTCAAGGTGTTCAGGATCACCGCGGCCGGCGTCGTGTCCGAGCTGATCAAGGGCGCGCCGCTGCTGTCGCCCAACGGCATCGCGATCGACAATGACGGCAATCTCGTCGTGGTGGGCAACACCACCGACGTGTTTGTCTTCTCGCGCGCCGACGGCAAGCTGCTGAAGACCCTGAAGACCTCGCAGCCCGGCAATGACGGCATCGTCATCATGAAGGACGGCACGATCTATGTAAGCAGCGTGCAACAGGGCGGCATCTCGCGCATCCGCCCCGGCCAAGCGCCCGAACTGATCGCCACCGGCATCCCGAACGCGGCCTCCATGTGTTACGACTCGGGCGCCAATCAGCTCGTCATCCCGATGAACCAAAACAACGCCATGGCCATCGTCAAGCTGCAATAAACCCGCAGCGGATCTACGCTTACATACAGTCCCGCCGGCGCCCCAAGGGGTGCCGGCGGGGTTTTCTTTTGGGGGCGGGGAGCGGACGAACGCTTCTCTATTCCCGCGCCAGACTCTCGGCCTGCTCGTCCACCATTTCGCGCGTGATCCGTGGATTCTCAAGCGCCGTGTTGCCGAAGGCGAAACTGCGCCGCTGCTCCTCCTGCTGCGCCGCGGTGGCTCGCACGGATCGGGACATTTCGATCAGCCTGGAAAGGCTCTCAGTCATGTCGGCGCCCCTTCGTTCGATGCAATAAGCATTTGCCCCTATATATTTGCTGAACAGAGAGAGAACAAGCGTTTCGTCGGTGGCCTGGCTACCTCATGCTTCCTACTTCACGGCAATCATGCCAATGAAGTCCGCGAGCGCCTTCTGGAATTCGGATGCAAGATCGAGGATTTCATTGGTCACAGAGTCGTACTCTGAGTCGACTGTCGGAATAGGCTGCTTTTTCAACGTGCCGCGCGCCTTTGTCGTGAGCCGGACAGTAATGCCACCCGGCAAGTCTGGAAATGAGGCCAAGCGCGAATGTACGATCTCATTCCGCTTTCCATAAACGGTACCGCTCGTACGCTTCGCCAGCTTACGCAACCGCTTTTCCTGTTCCGAGTCGGGGAACAGCAACTCCGCGAGCGCGCATGCCGCATCCAGTCGGGCCTTAATGCTCATATGCGTAGTGACAGATGCGCCTCGGTTATCGTCCATGCCGGCTAGCCGCCAGACGATGCGCTCAACTTGGTTCTCAAGCTCTGACCACGCCGCAGCTACCCTTCCAATGCCTTGAAGGTCTTCTTCCGGAATTTGATCCAGCGTAACCGTTCTTCGCCGCATATGAACTCGCTGAGAACGACCCTAAACGTCAACTGAATCGTGAGGCGAATCTAGTGACGCTCCTGATGGTGCTGGATCAGGTTTTCGAGGACCGTCAATTGCTTCGCTAACTGCATCAAATAATGAGCGTGCTTCGGAGTAAGGGCTTTTCAAATCTGTCCGCTTTATGAGTCCGATGTGGGCAAAAGAAAGCATCTCCGCCTTGGTGAAGTTCTTGGCGAGCGCATCCACTACACGCTTTGCCCATGCTATCCATCGCGCTTTCCATTCGACGACAAACGCTTCCTTGTCATCCTCGGTCAAGGCCCCTGGATTCTTTGGAATGTCGTTCAGCACCGCGATCCCCGCGTCCCGCAGTTCCGCCAATTCATCGATGGCTGCTTGCGACACTATCCGTCGTCTGAATACCTTGATCACGGCCACAACGAATACGGCGAACATCAGCACGAAAAACGCGACCGCCGACACCAACACCAGAATGATCGCCTCGATGTTGTCGAGGGAAATTCCCGTTTCCCTACCCCCAAATAACTTGACGAAAAATGGCCATGCCACGCCGCCAATTAACGAATCAAAAAACAGAGTTGCGCTCAGGCTAAAGGCGGCCACGACAACCGATACGACGAGCACCTGGCCAAGAAATCTTGCCCACGCCGGACTGAGGTAACGATCAGCCACGGCTACCAACTTCTCGATATCGACGTTGTTGAACATGCCCTCCCCACACGACCTTCTCTAGGGAACCATGCACTCTCAATTCGCTACGGTAAATAGCGGCAAGACCGACCAAGTTGAAATTCAGCCCCCTCACCTCCGCCTCCAATAAAGCGCAAGCGCGTCTTTGATTTGGGGGAGGAGGGTGCCGTGGCGGCGGCGCCATTTTTTTTCGAGCGCGCGGAGCGAGACGCCGTCGAGCACGAAATCCAGCACCGGGCCGATGGGGTGGCGGAGGTCGTGCATGTCCTCGGCCCAGGCGAGGTAGCGCAGTTCACATTCCACGGCCCAGTCGGCGGCGGCGCCGCTCGCGGTGGTGCGGCTGCCGCGCGCCAGATCGGGGCGGGAGGATCGCGTGTAGAGCGGGCTGGCGACGATGCGGATGGCGGCGGCGATGGCGAGTGCCGCGCGTTCGTCGTCGGTGGACAGTTTTCCTTCCGCCACCAGCCGCGCGATCGGGTCGGGCGTCAGCCGCTCCACCGTCTGCGGCGTGGGTTTCACGCGGTCGCCGTCATCGACGACGATGGTGAATTTTCGTTTCAGCGCGGATTTGCGATTCATCGCCTCGGCCTCCCGCCCCATCGTTTCGCCGCCTCGTTGGTCAACGCCTGCCGCAGCCAATCGTCGGCCAGCTCGTCCGGTTCCAGCACGACGACACCCTGCTCGATCCACGCCCGGCGACGCAGCGCCTCGATTTCCTCCGTGCTGCGCGGCGCGCGCGCGATGAATCGGGCGAGCGTGGAGCGCACCGGCGGCGGGCCATCATCCCCTGCGTTCACCCGCCCTCCCCTCGTCCGCCCCGGCCGCCGCGCGCAGGGCCCGGCACAGGCTGCGCCGGGCGCGGCTTTCGCGCTCGCAGCGTTCGCGCAGCTCGGCGAGGCTCGGCCGCCATTTCTCGCGCCGCGCCCAGCCGCGCAGGACATGGCGCACGACATCGGGCGGGAATTCGATCAGCTCCTCCATCATCACCGCCAGCGCCGCCTCGGTATCGGCGTCCTCGCTGGCGCGCGACCGGGTGGCGGCGAAGCAGCGGGCGAGCGCCTGCGCCACCACCGCGGGCGGCGACGGCTGGCAAGCGGGCTCAACCAGGGCGAGCGCGGCTTGCGCGTCCGACGCCGTCACCGCCCCGCGCAGGCGCCAGCCCACGATCTCGAATTCCTCATTCATCGCCGAGTCGAGCGAGGATGCGATGCGCGGCGGCAACGATCCCACGATCGCCTTGTCGTTGCCCCACGGGTCGTCCGCCGGCGGCCGCCAATTGGCGACAGCGGTGGCGGAAGACCGCGGACCAATCGGCCTTCGCCCGTCCGTCGCCGATCCAGTAGTCGCGGAAATCGCCGAGGATCGCCGCGGCGTCGAGGCCGAGCCCGGCGGCGAAATCGCGATCGGCGGGCGAAGGCCGCCAATCGGGCGCAATCCGGGTTCGTCCGCCGTCTCCTGCGTTCCCACCGCCGTCGTGTACGAATTTGTCGCCGCCATCTTCGTTCTCCGAATGAGAAGGTCCAGGAACCGGTTCAGGTATGGGTACGGGTATTGGTCTTGCGGACGGCGTTCCGGGGAAGGCTTCGGCCGTATCCGCCTCCGTAGCTTCCGTCGTAGCCCAGCGCTTCTTGATGGCGGCGCGGCGTTGGGACAGGGCTTTCCAGGCGCGGTTGGCGTCGGCGGCGAGCAGCGGGTGATAGAGCCGCCCGTCGCTGCATTTGACGAAACCGCGCAGGGCCATCACCCGCAATTTCGGCCAGCGCGCCGCCGAGACCTGGGCGAAACTCGCCAGCACGCGATCGTCGTCGGGCAAGCTCGCCGCCGGTTTCTGGTTCCAGGCCCGGCACCAGAGCAATACCGCTGCCTTCAATTCCTCCGCGCTCGCCAGCGCCATCAGCTCGCTGCCCAGCAGCTTGTGGGTGTCGAGCACGAAACCCGCCGGCACCTCCACGCCGCGCGCCACCAGCGGATCCGGCGACGTCACGTTTCCTCCGTCGGTATCCAGGTCGGGGGCGGCAACATGTTGGCGAACGGCAAGGGCGGGATGGCGCGCGGATCGTCCTCGAACACGCCGCCGGCGAGCGCGGCGGCGAAAGCGGCCTCGGGATCGCGCATTTTCTTCTCGGGTTTTTTATGCGCCCAATGTTTGGAATCGCGCCGAGCGAGCACGCCGCGCAGGATCAACACATCGACCCGCGCCTTGATGCTT
>CANFCX010000127.1 GCA_947445225.1 Rhodospirillales bacterium | reverse complement strand
TTCGGCCTCGCCCTCCAGAGTGATTATTCGTTCTCGGCGGAAGCGGTCGACGATGCGGTTGTCCTCCGCTTTGCGAGGCCTCGCATTGAAACAATGGCGGCCGATTTCGTGAGGCGGGGTTGCAGTCTGGTCGACCTGTTGACCAGCGAGTTGATGGCCGCGCAAGACCAGATGCTGCTGCTCGGCCGCAAGACGGCGATCGAGCGGGTCGCGACGTTCCTGGTGATGATGGCCGAGCGCGCGCGGCCGGCGGGTGGCGACGACCATGCAATCGAACTGCCGATGAGCCGTCAGGACATCGCCGATTATCTGGGCCTCACGCTGGAAACCGTGAGCCGCTCGATCAATCAGCTCAAGCGTTCCGGTTTGATTGCGCTGCCCCATCCCAACCGTGTCGTCATTCGCCGGTCTCCGGCACTCCGCAACCTTGGCCAAGGCGAGGAAGGCAGTGTCGTCGAGAGGCACCCGTCTTCTTCATCGCCCTGGCAACACCATTGATATCGGTCATCGATCCTATGCCCGCCATGACACGCGCCGCCAGACGCGCGCGGTCGGCCGCCGTCTTCTTCGCCGTTCTGGGCCTTCTGGCTGGGTGCACGGGGGCGCGTGTTCCCCAGAGTCCATCGCACGCCGATGGTTTTCTCCAGGGATGCGAAAGCGCCCGGGCCGATGCCGGCCTGCCGACATACTTCATGCACGATCCCGTCCGCATGGCGACCGACCCCGATTACGCCGCGGGTTGGCAACATGGCTATCAATTCTGTCTGATCGAGGCTCTGCGCCTGAACCGAATGGACGATTTCGATTGAGCCCCGGAAGTTGCGCCAGATCAACGCGGTTTTCCCTCGATCGACGATAATTTTCCCCTGAGCACGGCCGGCTTTCAACGGGAGTGAACAAGATGACAATCGGATGTTCGCGGGTTGCTGGCCTGGCCCTGATCGCGCTGATTGCGACCTCGTGCGCCGCGCCCGCAGACCGTCGACCGGGAGAAATCGGCGCCGCGAACAAGACAACCGCCGGCACGGTGATCGGCGCCATCGGCGGCGGCCTCTTAGGCTCGCAGGTCGGTAGCGGAAAGGGACAACTCATGGCCGTGGGAGCCGGCACGTTGCTCGGGGCCTTCCTCGGCCACCAGGTCGGTGAATCTCTGGACAAGGCCGACGTCGAATACGCGCGCAGGGCCCAGGATCAGGCGCATGTCGCTCCGATCGGGCAACAAATCGTCTGGGCCAATCCCGAATCGGGCCATTCAGGCACGATTACGCCACGGCTGGATGGGAGGGACCGCGCCGGCAATTACTGCCGCGAGTATCAGACGACCGTGACCGTCGCCGGCAGGACCGAGCAGGCCTTTGGCACCGCATGCCGCCAGCCCGACGGGGCCTGGAAGGTTATCGAAAACGAAGGACGCTGACCGCAGGCGGGAGCCGCACGGTCCCATTCGTCGCTGCTTTTCGCCGTCGCGGATGAATAGTCGGAGAGCGGCCTCCGACTCCCCCGGATTGCCCGTCTTCGTGAACAGCTCGTCCCCACCTTAGGCGCCGAGGAGGCGCGCACGTATTCCTATGGATAAAGGATCTCGTGCAGTTGTTTGGTCAACTCAGCGGGGGGGAGTTTCGTGAGGTCCTTATGGATCTCGGAAACGATACGCTGTTCGGCATGTTTGCCGAGTTCGCCGCGAAACTCGCCGAGCATCTGCGGCGGCGCGATCAGAACGAGACTGTCGAAACGGTTCTCCCGCGCCTGCACCTCCATATAATTCGAGATCAATTTCGCGAATTTTGCCTTTTCCTGGCGGTGCAGATCGGCGCGCGGCTCTTGCGCGTGCCGGGCGCCGCCGACGCTTTCGATACCGCGGCCGGGTCTGTCGCTGCCGACATCCCTGGCGTGACGGTGAAGGTCCGCGTTTTCAAACGTGCCGCCCTCGACCGGATGGATTTCGCCGCTTTTTCCCTCGGCCTCGAAAATCTGGGCTCGGGAAGCATCGCCCACCAAAATCCAGAACCGCTTCGCCTTCATCGGGGCCTCCTGCCGCGTCTGCGTTGGTCCCTTATATTTCATCCCGGAAAATAACCGATTGATGCAGGTCAACGTTGCCGGAGTAGTCCGCTGTTAATCAAAACTCGGTTCGCAGCGTCTACAACGCGTGATGGAGATTTCGCCATGAGTTTCCGTGAGATTTCGGACATGGTGCATGACAGGAGCCCGGTGACGATCCAACAGACCGCCACGGTGCGACTGGCCTGTCGCCGCATGCGCGATCAAGGAGTCGGCGCCGTGTTGGTTATCGACCGGCGCCACCGTCTCGTCGGGATATTTACCGGCCGCGACGCCGTAACGCGCGTGCTAGCCGAAGGTCGCGAGGGTGCGCAGACGCGGCTGGCCGAGGTCATGACGCCCGCGCCGAAGACCCTGCCCCCAGGAAAGTCGGCGATCGAGGCCCTTCGCCTCATGCGAGACAGTGGTTTTCGCCATATCCAGATCGTCGATGAGGGAGGTCGCCTTGTCGGCGTGGTTTCAAGCGGCGATTTCCGCGGTTTGGAGCAGGCCCAGATCGACGAGGAAACCGGGCTGTTCGAGCGAATCCGGTAGCCGCCATGCCACGCTCGCGCGCCAAATCGCGACAAGAAGGACCGCGCCGGGAACCCGCCCTCGCGGCGGCGGACCGGACTCCGCGGCCGGCGCCGGTCCCCGTGCCTCGATCCGCATCGCGCGCGTCGACAAAGCAGGCCGAGCGTGGGTTCGTGGACGACGAAGAGAACGTGCATGGTTTCCCACTCGACCGTCTCCTCCATGCCGCTCAAGCGCGGATCACGGGTGGAATTTCCCCCGCCGCGCTGCAACAGGCGTTTTCCGATTGGGCGATCCATCTCGTCAATCAGCCAGGCAAGCAGGCCGACCTTGTTCGAAAAGCGGCGCGAAAGTGGCTGCGCTTCGGTAGCTATGCTTTGCGCGGGCCCATGAAACCGAACACGCCGCCGGCCATCGAGCCGCTGGCGGGCGATCGGCGATTCCTCGGCCCGGACTGGCAGGCGCCGCCTTTCTCGCTGTGGTGGCAGGGGTTTCTGTTCACACAGCAATGGTGGCACAACGCGACGACCGGTGTTCGCGGCGTCAATCCACGCCATGCCGAAATCGTTCACTTCGCGGCTCGCCAGTTTCTCGATGCCCTATCACCATCGAATTTCCCGCTGACAAACCCCGAGGTTCTGCGGGTCACCGTCGAATCGGGCGGCGCCAACCTTCGGCAAGGCGCCAAGAACTGGTTCGAGGATGTGGAGCGGGCGATCCTCGGTCGCGGCCCGGCGGGCACGGACTCATTTCGGATCGGTCACGAGGTTGCCGTCACGCCCGGCAAGGTTGTCTATAGCAATCGGCTGATCGAGCTGATCCAGTACGAACCCGCGACGCCGACGACTTTTGCCGAACCCGTGTTGATCGTGCCGGCGTGGATCATGAAGTACTACATTCTCGATCTGTCGCCGGCCAACAGCCTCGTGCGTTATCTGGTCGAGCGTGGGCACACGGTGTTCATGATCTCGTGGAAGAACCCGACCGAAGGCGACCGGGATCTCGGCATGGACGACTATTTAGAGCTCGGGCCCTTGAAGGCGCTCGAAGCGGTGCGGGCCATCGTGCCGAACAACCCAAAGGTTCACGCGGTCGGTTATTGCCTCGGCGGGACCTTGCTGGCGATCGCCGCCGCCCGCCTCGCCCGCGCCTGCGACGAATGCATCAAGACCCTAACGCTGCTCGCCGCGCAGACCGATTTCACCGAGGCCGGCGAATTGATGTTGTTCATCAACGACAGCCAGGTGGCCTGGCTCGAAGACATGATGTGGGACCAAGGTTATCTGGACACGCGGCAGATGGCGGGAGCGTTTCAACTTCTGCGATCGAGCGACCTTGTCTGGTCGACCATGGTTCGCCACTACCTTCTCGGCAAACGTGCGCCCATGAGTGACCTCATGGCGTGGAACGCCGACGCGACGCGGATGCCGCAACGGATGCATTCCGAATATCTGAGGAGCCTCTTCCTCGATAACGATCTCGCCGCCGGACGATATCGGGCCCAGGGCCAGCCGGTATCATTGGCCGACATCACCGTGCCGATCTTTTGTGTGTCGACGACCCGCGATCACATCGCGCCATGGAAATCCGCCTACAAGATCACCTGGCTCACCAATTCGGACGTGACGTTCGTGCTCGCCAGCGGTGGTCACAATGCGGGCATCGTCAGCCCGCCACGACCCGCCGCCAACAATTCCAACCAACGGGAATTCTGGATCAACACCATCGCCAGCGACGACTGGCACCTCGACGCCGACGCCTGGCTTGCCCGGGCGACGCGCCGCGGCGGCTCGTGGTGGCCGGCGTGGGCGAAATGGCTCGAAGCGTGGTCCATCGATCCGACATCGCCACCGCCGATGGGTTCCCCGGCCCTGGGCTACCCCGCAATGGACGATGCTCCAGGCAGTTACGTCCGAATGTCCTAGCGGTTCGCCTGGCTTGATCTGCCTCAACCGTTCAACCGTAGGCGCGTGCCAGGATCAAACTTGCGGATCCCAGTCAGGAGTTCGACATGACGATCAGGACGCTGTTGGTGCCAATTTGTGGCGGCCCGGAGGACCACGCGGCGCTCGAAATGGCAGCGAACCTTGCCCGGCGATTCGAAGCTCATGTGGAGGTCTTGCATCTCCGCCGCGACTCGAGGGAGGGAATGCCCTATCTCGGTGATGGCGCCTCGGGGGCGATGATCGAGGAGATCATCGTCGCGACCGAGCGCGAGGCGGATGACAAAGCCTCCCGCCTTAAGCAGCAATTCGATAAATGGCGCGCCGCGCATGCCATCGCCGCGGCGGAGAGCCCACCCACGCCCGGCGGGGCTTCGGCGGCTTGGCGCCAGGAAATCGGTCCGGAAGATCAGGTCGTGGCGCACCACGGACGGCTGACCGACCTCATCGTTCTGCCTCGGCCCGATCTCAAGATAGACTTGGCATCCCTGGTTTTCGAATCGGCCTTGTTGAGAACCGGACGGCCGTTGCTGCTGGCTCCGTCGGCGGCGGGGCCCAACACCCAGTTCGCAACCGTAGCGATAGCCTGGAATGGGAGCGCGGAGGCCGCGCGTGCCTTGGCCGCCGCGCGCCCGTTCCTGGCAACGGCATCCCGCGTGATCGCGATCACGGCCAAT
>CANFCX010000126.1 GCA_947445225.1 Rhodospirillales bacterium | reverse complement strand
TGCCTTAGCCTCGAGCAAATCTTGCTTATACATGTTTGCGACGTTCCAATCGGCGAAAGCGACCGGAACAGCGTCGTTGATCGTCTGCCCGATCGGCGACTTCATTTCGCAGAAATCCGCGAACCGGCCGTTGCAATCCTGGATGACGCTTTGGCAGTCGGCACAGGCGATGGCGACCGGCGAGGCGTACAGCGCCGCCTGGTGCAAATCCTTCATGTTCAGCGATTCATCGAGCCGATAGCGGAGGGCGCGGGCCCGGATGGCGGTCATCGCCTTGGTCGCGAGGTCGGCCAGCACGCGCCGGTCGCGGTCGCTAAAAGTCGGTCGCGGGGTCGGGGCGATGGTGCAGACCGTCCCGATGCGACAGCCGTTGGGCAGCAAGATCGGCGCGCCCGCGTAGAAGCGGACAAACGGTGCGCCGGTCACCACGGGGTTGTCGGCGAACCGAGAATCCTCGGCGGTGTCGTTGACCACGGACACGTCGTCGTGGAGGATGGCGTGTCCGCAGAAGGAAATGGCGCGCGGAAGTTCGGACGCGTCGAGCCCGACTCGGGCCTTGAACCATTGGCGGTCGGCATCCACCAACGACACCATGCAACTCGGGGTTCCGAAGAGTTCGCACCCGAGGCGCACGATGGCGTCGAATTCCTCTTCAGGCTCGGTATCGAGAAGATCAAGGCTGCGCAGCGCATCCAGACGATAGCGATCATTTTCCGGAGTCTCGGCGGCCTTCATAGGCGGTCTCCATTACGCGTAGCCTGGGATGTCGTAAATGATATGCACGACGCGGACTCGTAGAGTATCTGCAAATGGCAGCAATAGTCTTTCGAATCGAACTTTGTTCTGACCGAATTGTCCTCGCCGGCAATCAGGCTGGCGGGTTGCCGCGACTTTCAGAATTGGCGACAGGACGGAGGCTCGCCAAGATTCCGACGGCATGGCTTCGACTCGCAAGCCGGGCCGGCATTGTGGAAGATGGCCCTCGAGCACGTTGCCGACATGCCCCCAAACGGGGCTGCTGTTATCGGCCGGTAGAATCAGCGAGGCGGAGAAATTGGTGGGTACGATCTCGGTGAAATTCTTATAGGTCGCCATGCCGGGCAACAGACTTAGTCCCCGAAGCCCAACCCAGCTGAGGTGGTGGTGTTTGAGCGTCGGAGAATCGATTTCAAGCCAGCTCATTCTCATTCAGTACTACCGAAATAGACACAGAAGTTATCGCACCGTGAGCGCAATAGGAGTGCGGTCCTACAAACATCCTATACGATATTGGCCTGCCCGTTCTCGATCATTGGCTTGTTTAGGCTCGTCGGGGCTAGGCATTTGCCGGTTCGCGCCGCTATCTTCCGCTGCGACAACCGATAAGGAAAATGCCATGCCCACTTCCGCCAAGGCCAAATTCGATAAATCCAAACTACCCAGCCGGCATACGACGGTGGGCCCCGAACGCGCGCCGCATCGTTCGTATCTCTACGCCATGGGATTGTCGGAAGCGGAGATCAAGCAGCCTCTGGTTGGCGTGGTGACGACCTGGAACGAGGCGGCGCCCTGTAATATCTCGTTGGCCCGGCAGGCGCAGGCGGTCAAACGCGGCGTGGCCGCGGCCGACGGCACGCCGCGCGAATTCACCACGATCACCGTCACCGACGGTATCGCCATGGGCCATGCCGGGATGAAATCGTCGCTGGTTTCGCGTGAAATCATCGCCGACTCGGTCGAGCTAACCATGCGCGGCCATTGTTACGACGCGCTGGTCGGGCTCGCCGGCTGCGATAAATCCCTGCCCGGCCTGATGATGGCGATGGTGCGGCTGAACGTGCCCTCGGTATTCATGTATGGGGGCACGATTTTGCCCGGCCGGTTCAAGGGCAAGGACGTCACCGTCGTCGACGTGTTCGAGGCCGTGGGCACACACAGCGCCGGCAAGATGAGCGATGCCGATCTCCATGAATTGGAGTGCGCCGCCTGCCCGTCGGCCGGCTCGTGCGGCGGCCAGTTCACGGCCAACACGATGGCATGTGTTTCCGAGGCGATGGGGCTGGCGTTGCCCGGTTCCGCCGGCACGCCGGCGCCGTATGAATCGCGCGATCTTTACGCCGAGGCGTCGGGCGAGGCGGTGATGAAGCTGTTGAAAGCCAGGCTGCGCCCGCGCGACATCGTCACGCGCAAGGCGCTGGAGAATGCCGCCGTGATCGTGGCAGCGTCCGGCGGATCGACCAACGGCGCCCTGCACCTGCCGGCGATCGCCCATGAGATGGGCATCGATTTCGATCTGTTCGATGTCTGCGACATCTTTCGGCGCACGCCCTATATCGCCGATCTCAAGCCGGGCGGCCGTTATGTGGCCAAGGACATGCACGACATCGGCGGCGTGCCGGTGTTGATGCGGGCCTTGCTCGATGGCGGGTTCCTGCATCCCGATTGCAGGACGGTGACCGGCAAGACCATCGCCGAGGATTTGAAGGGCGTGAAGTTTCCGAAGAACCAGGACGTCGTGCGGCCGACCTCGGCGCCGCTGTCGCCGACCGGCGGCGTCGTGGGTTTGCGCGGCAATCTCGCCCCGGATGGCGCGGTGGTGAAGGTCGCCGGCATGAAGAAACTGCAATTCACCGGCAAGGCGCGTTGTTTCGATTGCGAGGAAGACGCCTTCGCCGCGGTGGTTGGCCGTGCGATCAAGCCGGGCGAGGTCATCGTCATCCGTTACGAAGGCCCGCGCGGCGGCCCCGGCATGCGCGAGATGTTGTCCACCACCTCGGCGCTCTACGGCCTGGGTATGGGCGAGGAGGTGGCGCTGATCACCGATGGGCGCTTCTCCGGCGGCACCCGCGGCTTCTGCATCGGGCATGTCGGCGCGGAGGCGGCGCTCGGCGGCCCCATCGGGCTGCTCAAGGATGGCGACGTCATCGCCATCGACGCGGCGAAGGGCAAGCTTCAGGTCGATCTGACCGCCGGCGAGTTGAAATCGCGCCGCGCGAAATGGAAGCCGCGCCAAACCGATTTCCAATCGGGCGCCTTATGGCGTTACGCCCAAACCGTCGGCCCGGCCCGCTACGGCGCCGTCACCCACCCCGGCGGCAAAGCCGAGACGCATGTCTACGCGGATATTTAGCGGGGGCGTGGGGCCTAACGGCCCCCACATCTTCGGCTAACGCAAGGCGCACCACACCGGCGTGTGGTCCGAGGCCTTGTCCTTGCCGCGCGGCGCGGTGTCGATGTCGCTGTCCTCAAGCCGGTCGGCGGCCTGGGGCGACAGCAGCAGGTGGTCGATGCGAAGCCCGCGATTCTGCGGCCAGGCGTTGTTTTGATAATCCCAAAACGTGTAGGCGCGCGCGTCGGGATGGCGGGCGCGGTAGGCGTCGGTGAAGCCGAGATAAACGAGCTTGCGGAAGGCCGCGCGCGATTCCTTGCGGCACAGGGCGTCGTCTTTCCAGCCCGCCGGGTCGTACACGTCGTCGTCGGTAGGGCAGACATTGTAATCGCCGCCGAGGATGAGCGGACGATCCACCTTCAGCAATTCCGCCGCGTGGCGGCAGAGACGCTCCATCCAATCGAGTTTGTAGGTGTATTTTTCCGTGCCGACCGGGTTGCCGTTCGGCAGATAGATCGAGGCGACCGTCAAATCGCCGATTTCGGCCTCGATGTAGCGCGCCTGATCGTCCGCGTTGCCACCGGGCAGGGAAGTCCGCACCGATTTTGGCTCGACGCGGCTTAAAATGGCGACGCCGTTATAGGTCTTCTGGCCCGCGACCACGGCGCGATAACCCGCCGCCGTTAGCTCAAGGAAAGGGAATGAGTCCGCGACGGTCTTGATTTCCTGCAACAGCACGATGTCCGGGGAAACGTCCTTGAGCCATTCGATCAGGCGCGGCATCCGCACCTTGATTGAATTGACGTTCCACGAGGCGATCTTAGTCATGGGGGCGTGGGGGCCAACCGGCGAAGCCGGTCTGATTCATGAATAGTCGGGCGGCGCCCGACGGCGCCCCCACAAGGTGCTGCGTTGTGCTCTAGCCGACGGAGAAAGAATTGCCGCAGCCGCAGGTCGATTTCGCTTGGGGATTGCGGATGGCAAAGGCCGAGCCCACGAGGTCTTCGACAAAATCGATTTCGGAACCGCTCAACAGATCGAGCGAGGCTTCGTCGATCAGGATTTTCGCGCCGTTGCGCTCGAACACACGATCGTCGGCCGTGCGCGAATCGTCGAGCACGAAGCCGTATTGGAACCCGGAGCAGCCGCCGCCGGACACGGAGACGCGCAGCATCAGGCCCTGATTTTCTTCCTGGCCAACCAGCCAGGCGATGCGCCGGGCGGCGCTTTCGCTGATCTGAAGGCCGCGATCGACGACGGCAATATCGGTCATTGTCGAAATCCCCATTTATGCAGGGGTGGCGAATCGTTCTAACAGTATCTAGGCATTCTTTCGCTTAAGTCAAACCGCGCCATTGCCTCGCGGGGGCGCGGAACTGTAGGTTCCGGCGATGCAAGAGGGAGCAAAACTCGCCGCCTATGCCAGCGATCCGGCGCGCAGCCGCGGCCGGCGCCACGCCGAACCGGAAAGCCCGACGCGGTCGGGTTTCCAGCGCGACCGCGACCGCATCATCCATTGCGCGGCCTTTCGGCGGCTGAAACACAAGACCCAGGTTTTCGTCTATCACGAGGGAGACCACTATCGAACCCGCCTGACCCACAGCCTGGAAGTGGCGCAGATCGCGCGCAGCGTCGCCCGCAACCTGGCGTTGAACGAGGATTTGGCCGAGGCGCTGGCCCTGGCCCACGATCTCGGCCACACACCCTTCGGCCATGCCGGCGAGGACGCGCTCGACCTGGCGATGAAGCCTTATGGCGGGTTCGACCACAACGCCCAGACCTTGCGGATCGTCACCGCGCTCGAACATCGTTACGCCGAATTCGACGGGTTGAATCTGACCTGGGAGACGCTGGAGGGGCTGGTCAAACATAACGGCCCGCTCACCGGCCCGGCTTCGCCGGGCAAGGCGCTGCCGGAAGCGATCGGCGCCTATGTCCGCGGGCACGATCTCGAAATCGACACCTTCGCCTCGGCCGAGGCCCAGCTGGCCGCGCTGGCCGACGACATCGCCTATAACAACCACGATATCGACGATGGATTGCGCGCCGGGCTCTTCGCCGCCGAGGATTTGGCCGATCTGCCCTTGGTCGGGCCGATCTTCGCCGAAGTCCGGGCGCGTTACCCGGGCATTGAATTCGGGCGCCTTGTCGGCGAATCGGTACGCCGCCTGATCGACGCCATGGTCACCGACCTTCTTGGTGAGAGTCGCCGGCTCCTCGCCGAGGCAAATCCGAAATCGCCGGCGGACATTCGAGGGGCCGGCCGTCCGCTGATTGGGTTTTCCCAGGCGATGCGGATTAGTAACCGGGCGGTGAAGGAATTCCTGTTCCAACGGATGTACCGGCATTACAAGGTCAACCGCATGACCAGCAAGGCGCGCCGGATCGTCACCGATT
>CANFCX010000125.1 GCA_947445225.1 Rhodospirillales bacterium | reverse complement strand
GAAAGGTCGTGAACATTGCCGCCGATGCCAATCTCGATTCGCAGGGGCAGCCTTATTTCAAGGTCATCGTCCAGACCACGAAAAGCTACCTTGGCGACGATCCGGCTCAATATGCCATCACGCCCGGCATGCAGGCCTTGGTCGACATCCACACGGGGACGAAGTCGGTCCTCGACTACCTGATCCGGCCGGTGCTCAAGCTCAAACACGAAGGCTTTCGGGAACGCTAATGGCAGGTTCGTCCGCGGAGCCGCCGCCGGCTGCCGGGGGCGCCGCGGTCTTTGGGGCCGCGGCGCGGCCGTTGTGGCTGCTCAACCCGGACATTACCTACCTCAATCACGGATCGTTCGGCGCCACGCCGCGCGTGGTACTCGACGCCCAGGCCGAATGGCGGCGGCGTATGGAGTTCGAGCCGGTGCGCTTCATGACGCAAATCCGGGACGGGTTGCTGCGGCAAGCCGCCACGACGTTGGCGGCGTTTCTGGGCGCCTCCGGCGACGATCTCGTGTTCGTCGATAACGCCACGACCGGCATCAACACGATCCTACAAAGCCTAGCGTTGGAGTCCGGCGACGAGGTGGTCACGACAAGCCATGTCTATCCCGCGGTTCGCCTGACACTCGAGGAGGTTTGCGGTCGCCGGCGGGCGCGACTCATCGAGGCTGCCGTGCCGTTCCCGGCGCGTGACGAAGATTGCATCCTCGAGGCCATCGATGCCGCGATAACACCACACACACGCCTTGCCGTGATCGATCATGTGACCTCACCGACGGCGCTAGTGTTCCCAATCAAACGAATTGCGGAGCTCTGCGCGGCCCGCCGCGTCCGTCTGTTGGTCGATGGCGCCCACGCACCGGGAATGTTGTCTCTCGACATTCCGGAAATCGGTGCGGATTGGTATGTCGGCAATTGCCACAAATGGCTGTGCGCGCCCAAGGGGTGCGGCTTTCTGTGGGCGCGGCGGGAAGCGCAGGCGACCCTGCGTCCCCTCGTGATCTCCCATGGCTACCGATCGGGATTCGCCGCCGCGTTCGATTGGACGGGCACGCGCGATCCCACGCCCTTCCTCGCCCTAGAGGCGGCCATCGACTTTCGCCGTGGTTTTGGCGAGACCGCGCTTCGGACCTATGTGGCGAACCTTGCGGCAACAGCCGCCGAACATCTGGCGGCCGCTTGGCAAAGCGACATCGGCGCCGGGCCGGCGCTGCGTGGCGCGATGGTGACAGTCAGGCTGCCCGATGCCGGGTTCCAGGCAGATCTAGCCTCGGCGGAACGGCTCCATGACCGGTTATTCGATGAATGGCGGATCGAAGTGCCCGTGTTGCCTTTCGCCGGATCGTTGTGGGTCCGCATCTCGGCTTTTGCCTACAATGAATTGGGTGACTATGTGCGGCTCGCGGCCGCCTTGGCGCTTGGTATTGGCCGCGCGGCGTGAATTCAAAGGGTTGGCCCCGCGATGAGCATGGAGCAATCGAAAGCGGCGAAGCGGCGTTATTACGACGGGGCGTTTCACAATCGCTACTTCGTCGGCCGCGGACTCGATGTCGGCGGCAAGCCCGATCCGCTGGCGCAATATGTCGGTATCTTTCCACGCATGGTCGAGGTTCGCACCTGGGACATCGACGACGGCGACGCTCAATATCTGCAGGGCGTGCCCGATAAATCGTTTGATTTCGTCCATGCCAGCCATTGCCTGGAACACATGGGCGATGTCCGCGAGGCCCTGACGAACTGGGCGCGTGTGGTCAGGCCGGGTGGATTCATTATCGTCACCGTTCCCGATGAAGACCTGTATGAACTCGGTCAATGGCCGAGCCGGTTCAATAGCGACCACAAATGGACGTTCACCATCTGCAAGACGTCGAGCTGGTCGCCGCGCTCGATCAACCTGGTCGATCTAGCCCGCGACCTCGCCGCGCAATTGAGTCTGGAAAGGCTGCACCTTCTTCACGACTTTTTTCGTCCGGCGCTACGCAGTCGCGGTGTTGATCAGACCCGCAGCCGCGTCGCCGAATGCGCGATCGAGGCGGTCTGGCAATGCCGATGACGCCCCGCTTCGGCGCGAAAGCTCAAGCCGATGTTTCCGGCCCGGTTCGGGCGTGCAGCCCCAGGGCGATGGCAAGCCACGTCGGATCGCCGCGGAGCGTTGCGCTGTCGCCGTCATAAGTCGCCTGCCCACGGTCCAGAACGATCGCTCTGCGGGTTGAAGCAAGGGCCAAATCGACGCGCTGCTCGACCAATAGAATGGCGAGCCCGTCCTGTTCCGCCAGGTGCCGTATCGCGGCCAGGACCTGTTCGACGATCGTGGGTGCCAGGCCTTCAAGCGGTTCGTCCATCAGCAACAGTGTAGGATTGCACATGAGGGCGCGGCCGATCGCGAGCATCTGCTGTTCCCCGCCGGACAATTGGTTCCCCCGGCGATCGCGGCAGGCGGCAAGCTCCGTGAACAAGGCTAACACGCGCGGCATTGTCCAGCCGCCGGGCCTGGCAGCGATGGCGAGATTTTCCAAGACGGTCAGCGACGGGAAGATCTCGCGTTCTTGCGGCACGTAACCGATGCCGATTCCGGCCCGCGCATGAATCGGCATCTTGGCGAGGTCATGACCGGCAAACTCGATGCGGCCGGAATGAAGGGCGCAATGCCCCATGATCGCGGCGAGCAACGTGCTTTTTCCGACACCATTACGGCCAAGTACCGCGACCGTCTCGCCCCGCTGCAGGGCAAGGGAGAAGCTTTCGAGAATCACCGTCTTGCCATAGCCGGCGGTGACGCCTTCGAGGCGCAGGAGGTCAGGCATTCAGGCCCAGGTAGGTCTCGCGGACGCGCCGATCCGCGGCGACGTCGGCGGCCTCGCCTTCCATCAACACCGCGCCTCGCACCAGAACGGTGATTCGCTTGGCGAAGCGAAAAACCAAATCCATGTCGTGGTCGATCATAAGGATCGCGATGTCGGTGGACAGCGCCTCGATCGCCGAAATGATCCCGTCGCTCTCCGCCGACGAGACCCCGGCCGCGGGCTCGTCGAGAAGGAGCACCCGCGGCTTGAGCCCAAGGGCCAGAGCGATTTCGACGAGGCGCTGACGGCCGTAGGGAAGGTCTTGGACGGGCCGCAGCGCGTCAGCGGCCAGGCCGAGCGCCTCGAGCAGACCGAAGGCTTCGTCCGCGGCATCGGCGGGACCGTAGGCGCGAGACCAGCCATTGGCGGCCGCGCCGGTTCGCTCCGCGACGGCAAGGGTCACGTTCTCCAATGCCGACAACCCCCTGAAGATCGTGTTGATCTGAAATGTGCGGACGAGACCGCGCCGGACGCGCTCGCGCTGAGAGGCGCGGGTGATGTCGACTCGATCGAGCAGGATGGACCCGGACGACGGCGCGGTCCTGCCGGTCAGGATATTCACCAGAGTCGTTTTCCCCGCGCCGTTGGGGCCGATCAGGGCGTGGCGATCCCCGGGGCGCAAACACAGATCGATATTCTCGGCGACGCGCAGGGCGCCGAAGCTCTTATTTAGGCCGGTCGCCTGAAGCACGGGTCCTAGGGCTTCCATGCGGCGACCGCCTTTCGCGCGCGTTCAAAAACCCCGATCAACCCGCCGCGAGTGAAAAGCACCGACAAGACGAGCAGCCATCCAAGCCAGAAATACCAGTAATAGGGCGTGGTCTTGGCGGCGCTGTCCTGCACGATCATATAGATCGCGGTGCCGACAAAGGCTCCGTAGAGCCTGCCCACGCCGCCGAGAATCAACATGATCAACACCGCGCCCGACATCTCGAAGCTCAAGACGCGAAGGGCGACGAATTGCGAAGTCTGCGTCAGCAGGGCACCCGCGATCCCGGCCATGGACGCCCCCACCGTATAGATGGCGATCAGGCGCAACGATACCGGTGCGCCGAGGGCCTGCATGCGGATGGGGTTTTCCCGGATACCGGCCAGGGAGCGGCCAAAGGGCGAAGACACAATCCGGCGCGCGATGAGAAACATCACCAGCAACACCGCGAGTGAATAGAGATAGGCCGTCCGCCCGAACAGATCGAACCGGAACAAACCCAGCAGCGGGGTGAAGGTCATGCCGTGCAGCCCGTCGGTTCCCCCGGTGATAGCCGCGGCCTTGTTGGCGATTTCGTGGAGCATGGCGGCCACGGCCAAGGTCAACATCAGGAGCGTCAGCCCGTGGGTTCGCAGAATGACAAATCCGCTGGCCAGGCCCACGAACCCCGTGATGACTCCCGCCGCGATCAAGCCCGAGATCGGCTCCACCCATCCGGCCTGGGCCAGGAGGCCGGCTGTGTACGCGCCGACCCCGAAAAAGGCGGCATGGCCGAGGCTGATGATTCCGGCGTAACCGAGCACGAGGTCGAGCGACAACGTAAACAGAATCATGATCAGAATTTGCGAGCCGAGGTTGAGATAGGCCGGAAACACGAAATAGGCCGCGACGGCCAATACCCAGGGCAACGCCTCGATCGCACGCCAGGTTTGCCGGCGGGCAAGGGCGGCGACCGCCGGGTGGGGGATTGTGGCTCCTTCAGGCACGGCCGAATAATCCCGCCGGGCGCCAAAGCAGCGTCGCGATCATCGCGGCGTAGATGAAGAATCCGCCCAACTCCGGCAGCAGGTATTTGCCGCCATGATCGGCGATACCGAGCAGCAGAGCGGCGACAAAAGCTCCGCGCAAACTCCCCAGGCCTCCGACCGAAACCACAATCAGGAAATAGACGAGATATTCGATGCCATAACTCGGCGAGATCGCCAGAATCTCGGCACCCAAGGCGCCGCCCAGACCGGCCAGCCCGCTGCCCAAGGCAAAGGTCAGGCTGAACAGGCGCCGCACATCGATGCCGACCGATTCGGCCATGCGGCGATTGTCGACCGCCGCGCGCACGCAAGCCCCGATGCGCGTGCGGTCGAGCCCGAACCACAACCCGGCGGCGGCGATGAATCCCGCCACGATCAGGAATACGCGGTATGTCGGCACCTGCCGAAATCCGAGATCGATTTGGCCGGTCAAATAGGATGGTAGCGCGATTCGCTGCGGCAGCGGACCCCAAACAAAAGCGGCCGCCGCCATTGTAATGAACAACACACCGATGGTCATCAGGACCTGGTCGAGTACGCCTGCTCCGTAAAGACGTGCATAGATCGTTCTCTCGACCAGGAATCCCGCTGCCGCGCCGCCGGCGAACGCGGCCACCACCGCGATGGGAAATGGTACTTGCCACGCGTTGACCAGGGTCAACGCGACATAGCCGCCGAACATCGCAAATGCGCCGTGGGCGAGGTTGACGAAGCCCATCAATCCCATCGTCACGGATAGGCCGGCCGAGACGATGTAAAGGATCATCGCATAGGCCACCCCATCAACGAGGAGACCGACGGCGGTGGAGATCGCCGAAGTCATGTCAGCCGCCGCCGCGCGATGGAGCGACGAACGCCAATTAAGGGCGGGTTATTGGGGGTTCAGGGCCTTCCAGGGGTCCTTGACGGCGGAGATACTTTCAAACTCGGTATTCTGTAGTTTGCCGCCGATTTTCTCCGTGCGCCGGAGATAGACGTTCTGCACG
>CANFCX010000124.1 GCA_947445225.1 Rhodospirillales bacterium | reverse complement strand
TCGATCTTGCGACAACGGAAAAGCTTGCGCCGCAGGTTCCACCCGAGCGCCTCGCGGTTGCGGAAAGCGGGCTGAAAACCGGCAAGGACCTTCGGCGTTTGGCCAAATCCGGTGCCAGCGCCTTCCTCGTCGGCGAGTCCCTGATGAGACAACCGGACGTGACCCTGGCGGTAAGGGCGCTCCTGTCAACCACCCCCGCCCTAGAAGCAGCAGGAAGATAATATGAGCGAATTGACGCATTTCGATTCCCGCGGAAACGCCGTGATGGTCGACGTTTCGCCGAAAAGCGAGACCGAGCGCGTGGCCACGGCCAGGGGTAGCGTACGGATGAAGCCTGAAACGCTGCGGCTGATCATGGATCGCGGCGTCAAGAAGGGCGACGTGCTTTCCGTGGCCCAGCTTGCCGGCATCATGGGCGCCAAACGCACGCCGGACCTGATACCGCTCTGTCACCCGCTGGGGCTGACATCGGTGTCCGTCGAATTGTCCTGCGACCCCGAACGCAATGCCGTCGATATCGCCGCGACCTGCAAGATCACGGGGCGAACCGGCGTGGAGATGGAAGCGCTAACGGCAGTCTCGGTCGCCGCCCTGACCGTCTACGACATGTGCAAGGCCGCGGATAAGAGCATGTCCATTACCGATATTCGCCTTGCCTATAAAGCCGGCGGTAAATCAGGCACATACGAGGCACGTTGATGCTTCCAGTTGAAGACGCTCGCAAGCGAATCCTCGAAGGCTTCGAACCTCTCTGCGCCGAACAGATCAGCGTCGCCGACGCTCTCGGACGGGTACTCGCCGAGGACGTGATCGCACGGGTGACCAAGCCGCCGATGGCGGTCTCGGCCATGGACGGTTATGCCGTCCGCGCCGGCGATGTCCAAAAGACTCCCGTGCGGCTGCGCCAGGTCGGGTATGTCCAGGCGGGCAAGTCCCATGATCGCGAGGTCGGCGCCGGGGAGTGTGTCCGCATTTTCACCGGCGGCCCAATGCCGCCGGGCACCGACACCATCGTGATCCAGGAAAACGTCGATGCCAATGGCGAGTGGATAACCATCAAGGAAAACACGCCGGAACGGCGATACGTCCGCCCGGCCGGCCTCGACTTCAAGGAAGGCGAACCCGGGATCAAGGCGGGACGGCGCCTTACCGCGCGCGATGTCGGCCTGATCGGTGTGATGAACGTTCCCTGGGTCATGGTCCACCGCCGGCCGCGGGTCGCCATATTGTCCTCGGGCGACGAAATCGTCATGCCCGGAGACCCGATCGGCCGCAATCAATTCGTCAGCGCCAATGGCCTGGCTTTGGCGGCGCTGGTCAGTGCCACCGGCGGCCTTCCCTACAGCCTCGGCATCGCCGCGGACACACCGGAAGCGGTACAGGCCGCGGGCAAAGCGGCCGCCGGCGCGGATCTGTTGGTTACGACCGGCGGCGCGTCGGTTGGTGAACACGATCTGATTCGATCCGCACTCAGCAAGACCGGTTTGGACATCGATTTCTGGCAGATCGCCGTACGCCCAGGAAAACCGCTGATGTTCGGCCGGATGGGCGGGACGCGGGTCATCGGGCTGCCGGGCAATCCAGTTTCGGCGATGGTTTGCGCGATCCTCTTTCTGCGGCCGGCCGTGGAAGCCATGATGGGCATTCCGTTCGCCCAGAAGCCGCATGTGATGGCGACATTGGGCGTCGATCTGCCCGCCAATGACAAACGCGAGGATTACCTGCGATCAGAACTGCGGCGCGAGGCCGATGGACGGCTTGTGGCCCTGCCCTTTCCAGTCCAAGACAGCTCGATGATTACTCGGCTCGCGCGGGCTGACTGTCTGGTAATCCGGGCGCCCCACGCTCCCGCGCTGAAGGCGGGGAATTTGGTCGAAATTCTTCCTTTCGACGGCCACCACCTCGCAAATATTTGATTAAAAGTTATCCCCAAGCTTGACGTTTCCGGGGAACCAAACTAGAACATGGGGCGATGTTTTGCCTTTGTTCTAGATATGGTTCCTGTCAAGCGGGGGATGAATGCTGACGCGCAAGCAACACGAATTGTTGGTCTTCATCGAAAAACGCCTTGGCGAATCCGGTGTGGCCCCCTCTTTCGATGAAATGAAGGAAGCCCTTGGCCTCAAGTCGAAATCCGGCATTCACCGCCTGATCACGGGGTTGGCGGAACGCGGGTTCATCCGCCGTTTGCCGCACCGCGCACGCGCGCTCGAAGTCGTCCGTCTTCCCGAAAATGTTTCTGTCGGAGAGGCTCGGCGGACATCGCCGCCCAGCGGATTCACACCCAATGTAATTCGCGGCGATTTCAAATCCGCACTGCCCGGCGCGACCGTCGTAATCCCAGCCCAGCCCGTATCGTTGCCGCTGTATGGCAGAATCGCCGCCGGACAGCCGATCGAGGCCATGCGCGACAACTCATCGAATATCGATGTGCCGCCGTCGATGCTCGGCCGTGGCGAACATTTCGCGCTGGAAGTGGCCGGCGATTCCATGATCGAGGCCGGAATTCACGATGGCGACGTCGTGGTGGTGAACCGGAGCGACACGGCGGAAAACGGTGTCATCGTCGTTGCCCTGATCGATGACAATGAAGTGACGCTTAAGCGGCTGCGACGCCGGGGGGCGTCCATCGCACTGGAACCGGCCAATAAAGCCTATGAAACGCGCATCTTCGGCCCGGATCGGGTGAAGGTGCAGGGTCGCGTCGTCGGCCTTATCCGGCGGTTCTAACCGCTGCGGCGCCGCCTGTCCGGCGCGGGCGGCACCCAAGGACGATTGCCTCGCACCTCCCGTACGTTTTCCACGCGCCAGCCACCGGCATCGAGCCATAGGGCGTGGGCCCCGCTGCGCCATAGATCGAACCGGTCGATGACGGCCGACGGGCCGGCGCATTTTCCGCGCGTGGGCACGAGGCTGATCACGACCGCGGCCACCCGGCAGTCTTCCGCCAGCGCCGCGACATCCCGCACCAGCGCCACGGTTCTGCCTTCCAATCGATAGATGCAGCCGAGCGGGTCGCACACGACCGCGCCATCCGGGCTCGACCCGGATTTCGGCCAAACGCCGGCACCCTCTTGGCCATCGCGGCGCAGCCACGAATCCCGAACAAGTCGCAGAGTGCGTCCGGAGGACACCATCAACTCACCCGAATCCGAACGCACGGCCATCAGCCTGCCATCCCCGGAAACCAGAATGTCCGGCGGCGTGGACAAAACGATGCTGGCAAGTCCCAGGGCGATGACGGGCAGCCCGGCAAGACGCCAGCGCCGTGTCCACAGACACAGCCAGAGCCCGCCAATGCTGATCGCGGCCAAACCCCAGGCTGGCATGGCCGGCAACAGCGACACCGCGCCCTCCCATGCCGCCACCTCGCGCGCAACCAGCACAACACCTTCGATACCCCATGCCATGGGGTGAAGCCCCCAGGGTTCCAAGCCGAACGGCATCAGAGCCGTCGCCACCACGGCCCAAGGCATGATCCAAAAACTGGTGAGCGGAATTGCCAATAGGTTCGCCGCGAGCGCGTAGGCGGTGAAGCGGTTGAAGTGGTAGAGGGCAAACGGTGCCGTGGCCAGGCCGGCTACCAGGGTTGTCAGGGCGATCTGCGCCAAATGAAGGCCGCCGCGCCGCAACCAGCCGGCACCTGCACGCCAAACCAGGAAGCGCTTCTCCGTCGTCTCATGGACGGCGATGAGCGCAACCACCGCGGCGAAGGACATCTGGAAGCTTGGCCCCAGAATGCTTTCCGGGGAAATCGCAAGCACAGCCACGGCCGCCCAGGCCACCAGACGCATCGACAGAGCCGTGCGATCGAGCAAGACCGCCAGTAGAACGATCGCAACCATGACAAAGGATCGCTGCGCGGGAATGCTCGCGCCGGAAAACAGCAAATAAAAACAGGCTCCGGCAAAAGCCAAGACCGCCGCCCATTTCTTGATCGGAAATCGCAGGGCGACATACTGGATCAAGGCCAGACCCTGCCTGACGACAAAAAACATGAAGGCGGTCACGATCCCGAAATGCAGGCCCGAAATCGACAACAGATGCGCCAGACCGGCATTTGGTAGCAAGTGCACCCAATGCCGTGGAGACTCGGCATTGGGACACAATTCGGGCAAGGTTGCCCACGATGACCAGTCTTGTTCTGAAACGAGTTACAGCGGTCGCCTTTTTGTGGTTGCACGCGCTCTATCTGGGTGCGCGGCTTATGTTTGATTTCCTGGGCTACACGACGGCTCCTGAGGATTTTGAAGCCCTACAGGTTAGACTTCCGAAGGTCTTTGACTGGCTATTCTCAACTCCCTGGTGGGTTCCTTCCATTACGATGCTGGCTCTCACCGGACTCGTAGTGTGGGTGTGCTGGCCTCGTCGCATCGCGACCGAACCCCCTCATACAGAAACTCAGGTTCCTAAGCCGCTAAAAGAGGCTCATTTACGAATCGCAGTAGCTTCGCATCAGGAAAACGCGACGGAGGTTATGAAAGAAAACATCTACCGATGGGCGTTATTCGGCCAAATGGGACAGCGAGAGGGTGCGCGTGAACTGGTGGCTGTCAGTTGCCACTTGCTGATTGTGTTCGAGAATGAAATCTCGACAAATTACAGATCAGTTAGGTTCACAGGGGATGCTAACGTCCTTCATGAAGTGAAGGATTTGACGAAGCGGAGCGCCTTCATCGTATTTACAGGTGACGCGCGCAACTCTGTTATCGATGTTCGGTTTGGCCCAGACCCACTCTAGATACCCTGAATCACAATCGCGGGTATTAGGCATCATCCAGCCGCAGCGTAGGGCAGCCAATGGCGATCAGACATTGAATGAAAAATACGGCCGTGAACCCACCGCGAGCAATCTTGTTGTTGATGTTCTTCTCGGTCTCATGAATGCCCATGGCTTCTAACCGTTCCGCAAGTTGCTTGTACCCGACGTTTCGGCGCTTCAACTCGGCCTTGAGCAGCCCTTTGACGCGGTCGGACCATTCCTTTTCTCGCATTACGACACCCGCATTTATAGTGGTTCACACCACCATATACGCGCTTTTCACCCTTGACAATGAGGCGCGTTACCCGCATATTCGGTGGTGTTCACCACCGGAAACGGGTCTATGCCATGTCTCAACCCTTCCTCCTTTCAGCAAAAGCGCGGACCCTTTCCCTGGCGGAAGTGTTGCGCCTGTCGGATGCGGACGCCTACGCGACGTTCAAGGAAATCCGCTGGCCGGAAGGCTTGCATTGCCCGCACTGCGGCTGCGTGACGATCTACGAATATCGGACCCGGCCCATCTTCAAGTGCAAGGGCTGCAAGGCGCAATTCAGCGTCACGACCGGGACCATCTTCGCGAGCCGCAAGCTGGCGCATCGGGACATTCTGGCCGCTATTGCGATCTTCGCGAACGGGGCGAAGGGTATCTCTGCGCTGCAACTCAGCCGCGACCTGAACGTGCAGGCCAAGACCGCCTACGTGCTGCTGCACAAGCTGCGCGAAGCCATCGGCGCGCCTATGCGCGATGCGACGCTGGCCGGGCATGTGGAAGTGGATGGCGGATATTTCGGCGGCTACGTCAGGCCGGAGAACCGGAAGGAAG
>CANFCX010000123.1 GCA_947445225.1 Rhodospirillales bacterium | reverse complement strand
AGAGTCTCTTGCGTAAGCTTCGCCTAAGGCGGGTTTCATGGACGCGTTGTTTCGACTGATCGAGGAAAGTGCGCTCAGTACTTGGTTGGTCGAGTCGGAATCCTTGCTCGCGTTCCCCGGTGTGTTGACGCTGCACGTGATCGGGATGGGCTTCGTGGCCGGCGCCAGCCTCGTCATCTCACTTCGGTTTCTCGGTTTTTTTCCGGATTTGCCGCTGCCGGCCCTGGCCAAATTCCTCCCGGTTTTCTGGATTGCCCTCGCGCTTAGCGCCGCATCCGGGCTTCTCCTCGTTGTCGGATATCCGACCAAGGCGCTCACCAATCCGCTTTTCTACGTCAAGATGGCGGCGATGTTCCTCGGCGTGCTCGCGCTTCTGTGGCTGCGCGGATCGATCGTCGCACCCATTGGTTTGGGGGCGGCCTCCATGATCGGGGTTCGCAATCTCGCGCTGACTTCGATCGCCCTCTGGGTTGGGACGATCGCGGCGGGACGACTGCTCGCCTACACCTACACCCGCCTTCTCGTTGACTTCCAGGGCTGACCGCCATGGAAACAATGCCTTGGGAAATCTGGGTTCGCGGCACTTTTCTATCGCAATATGTGCGCGCAAACGGATGGCTTTGGCCGGTGCTTGAGACATTCCACTATCTCGGATTGTCGCTTCTTATCGGCACCGTTGGCCTGTTCGATCTGCGCGTCCTGGGTGTCGCCAAGGCCATACCGCCGTTGGCGCTCCATCGCCTGATTCCGCTTGGCGTCGGGGGTTATGTTCTCAACCTAATTACGGGACTCTGCTTCATTTCCGCCTTCGCGGACCAGTACGCGTATAATTCGGCGTTCCACGTCAAACTCGCTTTGATGGCGGTCGCGGGAATCAACCTCGTGATTTTCTATAGTTCAGCCTTCGGTGAGTTGAAGACGATGGGGGCGGGCGCGTCGGCTCCCTGGCGCTGCAAAGTCCTGGTTGGCTTTTCCCTGTTCTCTTGGGTGGGTGTGCTGATCTGCGGTCGCCTGTTGACCTTTTTCCGGCCCGGGACCTTTCATTGACATGTGGGTTGGTTATAGGGCGGCCCATTCGCCGGTCGCCCACGGGAAAGCACCGCAGGGGGTAACGTCATGTTACTGGACATCGATATAGGCGAGGGCAGGTGGGTCACGTTTGGCACGCCCCTGATCGCCCGGCAGTTTGAGGCGACGGAGCTCAACGCGGCGCTTCACCGCATCCTCCTTCGGCGCGAGGCCAAACATCCGGAGATGCGGACCGGTCAATTGAACCGATCGAATGTAGGCGGGTGGCGCTCCGAGCCGGACATCCTTGATTGGCCCGAGCCGGAATGGGCGACGCTTCGCCGGATGATCGAGGAATGCACGTTGCAAATGATGAAACTCACGGGTGGCGACCGGCCGATCGATGTCCGCAAGGAGTGCAATCTGGTTGCCTGGGCCAACATCAACCGGCGCGGCAACTACAATGTCTCACACTCCCACCCCGGCAATCATTGGTCCGGGGTTTATTATGTAAACATCGGCCAGCCCGATCCGGATCGTCCGCTGAACGGGATCATCGAGTTCCAGGATCCGCGTCCCGCCGCCGCGGCGCTGCCGATTCACGGTTTCGATTTCGGGTACAAGCAGACTTTCGTGCCGGCCGCGGGAATGATGCTTCTTTTCCCGGCCTGGCACCTACACATGGTCCATCCCTTTTTTGGGGAGGGCGAGCGAATCTCGATTGCGTTCAACCTTCGGGTGCGGAAGGGCGAGCCGGCGCAGTAGGCAGGCAGTAGCCCGCGACCTGGGCCGCTGCCGGTCCAAGCGGTGGGCAGCAATTGCGGTCCCACCAACAACGGGTTGGGGTCGGCGTAACCGTTCCGTCACACGTTCTTGATAGGTTGCGCGCAGGCGAGACGACAGCGTAGGGGAGCGCCCGTGTTTACAAGGAGTGCCGTTGTTGGCCGGTGAAGACGTGCGTGCCCTCGAGCGGCGCAACGCATCGTCATGGTTCAGCCTGCTGTTCGTTTTGGCGATTGGCTGCGGGGCATATTTCGGCGAAGCGCTGCCTTCGGCGGTCTACCTGCTGGGCTTCTGGCATTATTATCTGTATTGGCTCGCCTTTCATTTTCGGTCGATCCCGCTCGACGTCTTCAAGCGCGACGCCATGGCGATGAAGGCCGTTGCGATTGCCCCTCTCGCCGCGAGTTATCTCACGACGCCGGTAGACCTGGTGTCACTTGCGGTCATTGTTTGCGGCATTCTTTTGAACATAAGCGCGGCCGCCGTCCTGGGCGCGGACCGCACCTATTACGGACGTGAGGTCGCCAATCTTCCACCACGGCAAATCAAGGCCTTTCCCTACTCGCTGACGGCCCATCCGATGTTGATCGGAAATGTAGCGGCTTTCGGCGGCGCTCTAATCAACCCGGAGTTTCGGGATCAGTGGTGGCCGCTAGCCGGAGCCCATGTGGTCCTTAATTTCGGCCTCTTGCTCATGGAGCTTGCCCCCCCGCGACACGGCAGCACCCCTGGCGCTCGCCTGGCGGGTGGCATGAACGATCCGCGCACCATCCCGATTGGCTGCGCCATCGCGGCTGTCGGGGGAGCATTGGGGGCCGCGCTGGGCCAGATCGAAGGATGGAACGTCGGCGCGTTGCCGGGATTTGTCTTGGGTGCCAGCGTCTTTGGATACGCTTTCGCCCTGTACGCCTGTTACGCGCCCTCGGCCTCGGCGTACGGCGCACGCCAGGACATAGTCATGAAGGGTGCACCATGAGCGATACGATGCAACTGACCGACAACAACACCACGGATTCCGAACCGCGCACAATCGCCTCGCCGCGTTTCCGTGCGACGATCGGCAATTTCTACGAGCCCGCCGATCGGGCGGCAATCGACGGGCTGGTCAAGTGGATCGAGGACGAATATCGCGGCGACCTGCGGAAGCGGCCGTCGAAGCACGTCTATCTGAGTGCGCTTCCGTCCTATGTGGTTGCGCGCATGGACCGCCTCCGCGACAGCCCGGTCATTCATCGCCTGATCATGCGGCAATTCGCTGCGGGCAGCGTCATCACGCGGATGAAACATACCGACGAGCTTTATATCTCCCACTACAACAAGGACAAGGGCGGCGATCAGGGCCTTTATGACAAGCACTATGACGGCAATCTGCGCTTCCTGCCTTATGGGGCGGTCGTGCGCGCGCTGATCTATCTACAGTCGGACGCATCCTACAAGGTCGTATTCCAGGACAGCGGAGTCCAAAGGGCGTTCGCCAGTTATGAATTCGGCCTGCTCGACTTCCATCGCGAACTGCATTGGGTCGAGGGTGAATACAATCCCGCCGACCGGCAACGCATCCTCCTCAAATGCAGCTACCTGATCACCCCGCGCAATAGCGGGTGGTTGCGCCACGCGCTGCTCGCCGCCAACACCGGGGTGTTCTACCCGGTGAAAGCGGCCATGGAATATTCGAAAAGCCCGAACAGCCCGGCCCAGCGCGCGGTCGGCCTCCTGTGCAACCTCGTCCGCCGGTTAAACAACCTCCACCCGCTCGTACCCCTGGCCTTGATTGCCGCGGTGCTGGGCGGCGCCGGCTTGGCGGTGTTTAGCCTGTTGACCTAAGTTGCGGGCGGAGCGGCAAGATTCAGAAGAAGGACGGAACATCCATCTCCGGAAGGCGCGATGTGACGGCCTCATTGTTTTGGTTTCGTGACTGTCGCGCGAACCACAATATATGGGCCATCCACCTTGTCATTATTGTTACAATTCAAATAATCATAAATTAAATTAAGACACATCCATTGACTTCTTGATTGTAACTCAGAGGTTTTACTAGAACTACATTGAAATTGTTTGAAAAGCCGTGCTGCGTCGCGCATGGCCACGGGAAGTAAAAAGGTTGGCCCCAAAGGACTCGCCCGCGCAATATGGTCGCCCCGTCACCCGGCGGTACCGCACTATTTGGATTTCCGACATCCATCTCGGCACACCGGGGTGTAAGACCGAATTTTTGCTCGATTTTCTCCGACACACAGAATCGGACTATCTCTATCTGGTCGGCGACATCGTGGATGGTTGGCGGCTTAAGCGGAGTTGGTACTGGCATGAGGGCCACAACGACGTCGTTCAGAAGCTTCTGCGCAAGGCGCGCAAGGGCACCCAGGTGACGTACGTGCCCGGCAATCACGACGAAATGCTGCGCCAATATGTCGATCTCGAATTCGGCGGCGTCCTGGTGGTTTCCGACGCGATGCACCGCACGGCCGATGGGCGCATGCTTCTCGTCACCCATGGCGACGCGTTCGATCCGATCGTGTCCTATGCCCGCTGGCTCGCCTTGCTGGGCGATGAAGCCTATAACATCGCGCTCGCCCTCAATCATTGGTTCAACAAGGCCCGCCTCGCGCTCGGCCTACCCTATTGGTCGCTGTCGGCCTATTTGAAGGGCCGCGTCAAGAATGCGGTCAGTTTCATCAGTGACTACGAAAAGGCACTGGCCGCGGAAGCAAAGCGGCGAGGGGCCGACGGCGTCGTCTGCGGTCACATCCACAAGGCCGAGATGCGCGACATCGACGGTGTTCTCTACTGCAACGATGGCGATTGGGTCGAGAGTTGCACCGCTCTGGTCGAACACGCCGGCGGCCGGCTGGAGATTCTCGATTGGGCGGAAGTACGAAATCTTCAGTTCGCTGCGCGGCGGCCCGATTTCATTCCAGCGGAGGCTGCGCCGGCCCTGAACCTGGCCGAGATTTCGTAATGAACAACGACCTGATTTCCCGAGCCGTCCTCAATAAGACCCGGTCGTCGAAGCCGAGCAAGGCCCAGCGCTGCCGGTACGCGACCGCTCCGCGATCTATGGCGGGGTTCCATACCGCTACCTCCGGTTTTTCGGTCGTGTACCCGCGTGTTGTCATCGGCGCGTAACAAAAGGCCCCTAACCTCGCTGCGCCAATACAGACGAAAGGGGCAACGATGATGTCATCGAAAATAATCGGTTTAACGGTTTTGGCGATGTTTGCGGTCGGCGGATGCGCGATGGATGGAAACATGGCATCGGCGCCAACCCGGAGTTCGGTTCCGGCCAAGAATGCGGCCGGTTACGTGACCGAGGCGCGTGACGGCCGGCTTTGGGTTTTCCTGGCGGAGTCAAAGGAATATACCGACTTCAAAGCCAAGGGCGAGCCGGCACAGGTCGTGACCCGCATCGGCGAAGGCCCGGGCGGCATGTCGCTGAGGTCGGTCAATGGCGCCGTCATCGACGGCTACCTGTTGAGCAAGGAAGGTTTCGCCACCGAAGTACGCGATGGGCGTCTCTGGGTGTTCAAAGTCGGCTCCAAGGAATATCTGGATTTCAAGGCCAAGGGTGAACCCGCCCAGATCATCACCCGCATCGGTGAAGGGCCGAACGGCATGTCACTGAGATCGGTCGACATGGCGACGATCGACGCCTACCTGCAGGCCAAGAGTTAGGTCCTGTTTACAAAGTTGCATGACGCAAGAGGCGACGGAGCGCGGCCAGGTGCAGCATATCGAGGAACGAACTGGCGAGTTTGTCGTAGCGGGTAGCGATGGCACGGTTGATCTTCAGATGACCGATCAGGCGCTCGATGCGGTT
>CANFCX010000122.1 GCA_947445225.1 Rhodospirillales bacterium | reverse complement strand
TGACGCCGGTCCTGGAGCGTTACCAAACGGCAACCATCCCCGGACTTTCGCCCCGTCAGTGGGCGCGCACGCAGCTCTGTATCGGGCATGCCACGGCCTCGCTTGGGTCACTTCTGAACAACGCGGAATGGTTGACGAAGTCGATTGCCCTCTACCGTCGCGCTCTGCAGGGGATTGATCGCGCCCATGGGCCGGAGGATTGGGGCATCGCGCAAATCCACCTCGCCAACGCGCTCACGGCCATGGCCTCGGGAAGTACCGAGATGGAAATGCTGAACGAGGCGGTGCAATGCTGTCGCTTCGCGTTGGAGGCATTTCCGCGCGACCAATATGCTCTCGACTGGGCAGGTACGCAGAATCGGCTGGGGCTGCTTCACCATCGCCGCGGCGTGGTTTCCGGCGAAACCGGCCCGTTGAGCGAGGCCATCGTTGCTTTTCAAGCGGCGCTTCAGGAATTCACGAAGACGAAATGGCCGACGCGCTGGGCCGAGGTTCTGAACAACATGGCGCGGTCCATGCAGGTGCAGGGTGAGTTCACGCGCTCCAAGCAATTGCTGGATCAAGCCGTCGCGATTTGCGGCGTCGTGATGAAGGTCCTGAGCCGCGACAAGCAAAAGATTCTTTGGGCCGCCACCCAGATCAACCTCGGCACCACTTTGTTCGCGCTTGGCAAAGTAACGTTCGACAATAGTCACCTCGCCGCAGCGGAAACCGCCTTTCGGGACGCGATCGAGATTTATAAGGCCGGGGGCGACACAAGAATGGTGCAGGGGCTGGAGATGCACCTCTTCCGTCTCCAGCGCTTTGCTGATAGCCGAAGCAAATCCGGCGATGCCAAAGGCGGCGAGTCGAAATCGGCCGATGGCGGCAAAGGTGCCTCGGATGGTAAGGGCGGCGATGCGAAAGGTGCTACGGGTGGCAAGGCAGGGGAAGAAAAGGCAGCGGACGCCGCCGCGCGCGCGGCGAAGGCATGAATTCGTTGGATTCGCATCGGCTCGACAAATCCGACGGCCGACTACCAAGAAACATGACAAAATCGCTCGGCGGCCATGGCCCAATATGACCTAAGTTCGCTCACGGTCCTCGTCGTCGAGGACAACGCCTTCATTCGGCGCACGCTCGTCAACATTCTATTCGCGCTGAAGATACGACGCGTCACCCAGGCCGCCAATGGCGCCGAGGCGGTGGAATTCTTGCAGCTCGTCGCAAAGGATCCGCAGAAGGCGAACGTACTGAAACTCGATATCGTCTTCTCGGATCGCTACATGGACCCGATGGATGGCTCCTCCTTGTTGCGCTGGGTACGGCGAAACGAGGCGTCGCCCGATCGGTTCGTTCCGTTTGTCATGATCAGCGGCGCCGCCGACGGTGAAATGGTGCGGGAGGCGCGGGACTTCGGGGTCAATGAATTCCTCGTTAAACCCTTCTCGGCGAAATCCGTCGCCGACAGGGTTTTGGCGGTCATCGATAATCCGCGGCCCTTCATCTATACGCATGACTATTTCGGTCCGGATCGGCGTCGTCGCGACGCAGTCTTTCAAGGGAGAGATCGGCGGGTCATCGCCAAGTCGGAAATCGAGGTCCTGTACTCGGGCAAGGCGCCACGAGCGTTGGGCGCGACATCCAAGGTGTGGGTCTTCAATCTTCCCAACCGTCTGCGCGAACGATTGAGCGGGGGAGCCCCGGCGGGCGAAGCCGGACAGGTCGATCTCGCCCTCATTCAACAGGCCGAAAAGCAGCTTCTCAGCCTGGAGTCCGAATACGCCTCAAGCGTCCTGGAGTTCGTCAAGAATCTTCAGGAACTGTGCGACAAGGCACTGGCCGATCCGGCCCAGGCCGCGGGCTATTTCCGCAGCATCAATCAAATCGCTCACGAACTGCGCGGTCAGGGGAGCACGTTTGGCTACCCGTTGATCACAACCTTCGGGAAATCGCTGTATGAACAGACCAAGCTTGAGTCCAACGCCGAGATCACACAGAGCCTTCTTGATTTGGTGAAGGCCCATAGCGATGCCGTCCAAATCGTGATTCGCGAAAAAATCAAGGGGATGGGTGGCAAGGTCGGCGTGGAAATCGTCAAGATGCTGGAAAAGGCGAAGGACAAATTCGCGCAGCGCGCCGCGGCGAAAAAGACCTAACCCTGCGCGCGATGCTTCGTTGCAAGAAAATTGCTGCCC
Organism: Rhodospirillales bacterium; assembly: GCA_947445225.1. Classification (GTDB taxonomy): domain Bacteria; phylum Pseudomonadota; class Alphaproteobacteria; order CACIAM-22H2; family CACIAM-22H2; genus SHVT01. The sequence continues at coordinate 3,493 of CANFCX010000122.1, read as the reverse complement.
TTTGCGCCCCGAGCGGCTAATCTGCTGATAGTCACGAACGGCGAGAGGCGAGCAATGATGGCTCGATTTGGTTGGTCGCTTGGTGTTGTCCTAACGATCCTTGTTTCTGGCGGAATTGCGATGGCTGCCGACGCTGAAAATACTCTGTACCTAGACACCGACCACGGACGTGTGGTCATCGAGATGCGTCCCGATTTGGCGCCCAAACACGTCGCCCAGATCAAGGAATTGGTCCGCGCGAAGTTCTACGATGGGATTAAGTTCCATCGCGTCATCGATGGGTTTATGGCCCAGACCGGGGATCCCAAGGGTGATGGGACCGGAGGCTCGGGGAAAAAGCTGAAAGCGGAATTCTCCAAGGAAAAACACGTGCGCGGGACCCTGGCGATGGCGCGCACCCAGGATCCCGACAGCGCCGACAGCCAATTCTTCATCATGTTCGCGCCGGCGCCTTACCTCGACAACCAATACACGATTTGGGGTCAGGTCGTGTCCGGAATGGACATCGTCGACAAGATCAAGAAAGGCGACAGCCGCAACAACGGCTCGGTCGCCAACCCCGACAAGATCGCCAAGATGAGCATCGCGGCCGACGTCAAGAATTAGGGCCGTGGGGTCAATTTTCTGACTATTTCGGCCCGGCGGGATCTGCCGTGCCCGTAAAATCGTCTAGCGTTCTGCCGAAAACATCCGCGCGGTGCTCAGGCAATCGGTAGGCCCAGCCCCGGGTTCGGGCGTTGATATCCGCTGCCTCAGCCAGAATTTCGGTCGCGGATCTTGGAACGGCGCTCTCGCGGTCCGGGAGTTTGGCTCCCCCTGCGTTCTCTCCCGCGGATGGGTTTGACGTCGGGGCCTCGAATGCAGCTTCGAACCGACTCCAAATCCTCTGGTCGTGCTCCAGCATCGACAGCCTGACCACGAGTCCGTCATCGGTACGAAACTCCGCTCGCCGCGTCGCCGGGTTCGTATCGAAATTGAACGTTGACGCCCGTAGGACATCATCGAGATCGAATGGGTCGAGCAAGCCCGCGATCGCATTGATCCCCATCTGGTCCTCGATTTCCTTGCCGGCCCCAAGGTCAATGATGGAGAAATCGGGTGCGCCCGGCGTTTTACGGCGGATGGCGAGCATCGTGCCGTCGGCGAGCGGAAGAGTGGCGCTGGCGATACGATCGCGACGCAGATCGATGACGCGATCGACAACCCATCGACCGGGCTCTGATAGCAACGAGACGCGGCCCTCGACCAGCCAGGACTGCCTGTCCCCGCGCGATCGGACGAACATCGCGTCGCTGGCGTCCGCACCACGGCCTAGCCGCGTTCTCCCGACCAGCAGATCGACGAGCGTTTGGCCGCCGCGATCCTTGAGGGTCACCAGCGTGGAGGCTGCGTCCGGGGCATCAATGTCTTCCAGCGCGATATCGCGGAAGAGTTCGGGATTGCTGGTCTTCGGCTCGATCGTCTTGAGTTCCGCGATGCCGACCAGCAACGTTTTGACTCGCTCGAAATTCGCGGGATAGCCGGATTTTTCGGCGACCTTCCACGTGCCCTCGGTTTCCTCGATGGTCACGCGCAAATCCTTGGTCGCGATCGTGACCGAAGCGACTTCGTTCAGACGCGCCATCAAATCGGGGAAAAACCGTTGGCCCTGGCCGATCGATCCGGTGCTCGGCGCCCGCGATTGCACGACATACAACGCCATGGCGGCGGCGCCGACGGCGACGATAGCCAGGCCGAAAAGCGATCTTGTGTTCATCCGCGCACGTGTCCCCTCATGGTCGCGGCGGCCGTCGTCAGGCCGCCGCGCCGCTTTTGCGACGCCGAGACAGCCGCCCCGACACGAAGAAAGCGGTCAGGGCAATGGCGATGGGCATTCCGCCGATATTCACGACTTTGATGAACATTTCCAGGGCTTCGATGTCCCTACGCAGGTTGCCTTGCACGTCGCGCAATTCGCGGCGCGTGGCCAAGATTTCATCGCGGAATTGATCGGTTGCATCCTGTTGCTCGCGCGTCAATATCTTGCCCGCGCCCTGATCCTTGGTCTGAATCTCGCGGAGCTTCCGTTGTGCGTCGTTCAGCTTCTCTTGGAGTTCTCGTTCCTTGGCGCGGAATTGAAGCTCGGCGTCGCGCTGGATTGCTTCGACCCTCAGGAACGGGCGCGATGCCTGCCCGCGGGTCCGCAGGCTGATCAGATCGTTGCTGCCCGAGAGGTTATCCAGGGCATTGATGACGAAATCGCCGTTGTTGGCGCCGGGAACCGCAACCGCCTGGCCGAAGAAGTTCTGCATCTCGACCCAAAACCGATCGTCGAGGATATCGGTATCGGCGATGACGACGATGTTGACCGGTTCGCTCGATTCTGGTCGATGCGAGGCCGGCGGAGTGGGCGGCGGCCCATTGGCAACGGCTTGGTCGTCGGGCGGCGGCCCATTGGGGAACGCTGTCTTTACTTTGCCGTGAATGCGCGCCGCCAGCATCAGACGTTGGTATTCGGGCTTGAACGCAGCCAATAGGCCGGCGGGATCGGGCTGAAACTTGACCCGCGCGACATCGATCGGCATCGACTCTTCGCTGGTCTCGATGAGAGGCGCGATCTCGGTCGTAGCGCCCGGCTTCTTGGTCAAGACTCCGGCGCTGGCCACGTTAATCACGTTCAAATTGGCGGAAAGCACGTCTTTGCGATTGAAATTCGGTTCGCGAAGGCTCAGCCAGGACAAGTAATCGACGACCGTCACCCGGCTTTCGTTGCCGGCGTTGACTCGCCGCGCCGCGAGGCGGTCGCCCGCAAATCGATCGGTCAACATCTCGATGCCCCAGGAATCGAAGAGAAGGGGCAACGCCGAACCGGTTTGAAGCGCCTGGCCGCCTGGGCCCGGGCGGCTTGCTTCGACCTCGGAATGAGGATCGACGAACACGATCGCCCGTCCGCCGCGCAGGATGTATTGATCGATCGCGTAGACGGCCCGATCGCTCATATTGCGAGGGTGGACGATCATCAGGACACTGACGTCATCGGGCACCGAGGCGATGTCCTTGTCTAAGCTTTTGACCTCGAAGAATTGCTGAATTTGGGTGGTCACGGCCCAAGGCGTGGGTGGGCGCCCCGGTCCAAGAAACTCTCCAAAAAGCGGGAGGCCGGACATGAGCCCAACGACCTTTTTCTTCGGCGACACCAAGTTGAAAATGAGCCTGGTCAAGTCGTACTCAAGGAACTGCTCGCGTTCGCGTGTGAAGAACGGAATGATCTGCTCGGAATCGACGGAATTTGTGGCGGCCAGGCCGAAATAAAGAACCTCTCCGCGCGAATCGACCGGAACGCCCTGGAGCCCGAAGGCAACGGCGCGGTCTTCCACGTCGGTAAACGGCAAGGGATCGTAGGTTTCGATCCGTATCTTGCCGCCCGATGCGGTCGCGTATTCCTCGATCAGATCGCGGACCTGTTGGGCGTAAGCCGCGATTTGGGGAAGCGCCGCGCCCAGGCGCTCGGAGT
>CANFCX010000121.1 GCA_947445225.1 Rhodospirillales bacterium | reverse complement strand
TGTAGCTGACCAAGGCGATGCCCTGCGGCGACAGGCATTGCCCGATCACGCGGAAAATCGATTCGCGCACGGGCGCCGGCACCCAGGACAACACGCCGTGGCAGACGATGTAGTCGAAGGTCCCGAAATCGGCGCCGATGTCGGTAATCGACACGCGGCGGAAAACGGCGTTGCGCGCGTCCACGGCGTCGGCGAGAGCCTGGGCGTGGGCGATGTGGACGGCGGATCGGTCCACGCCGACGAACCGGGCGCCCGGATAACGCGCGGCCAGCGGCAAAATATTGCCGCCGCCGGCGCAGCCCAATTCCAAGACGCGGCAGGTTTCGACCGCCGGCGGCGCCATGCCGAACAGGCGGCCGATGGCGTTCAGGCGCTGCGGCTCTGAAAAATCGTAAGGAAAGGATTCGTACGGGGTTTGGTCGTAAGGGTCCGGCCCGGCCTCGGCCGCGCCGGTCTTGGCCGCTGAAACCGTCATCGCCGCGTTACTTCAGCGAGGCAAGCGCGGGGGCAAGACCGCGGGTCGAGACCGTCAGCAACATTGCCGCCGGTTTGTCGCCGGTGACGACGTAAGGGACGATGGATATCGTCATGCCCTTCGCGTCGGTTATCGCCCTTTGCGCCGCCGCATCGAGGGTCGCGGTCGCGCGGCAACCCTCCTGTATGCAGGCAACGATGCTCATGGGCACAGTCGGTCCAGGGTCGAGCTTCATCGGGGCGCCGGCCGGAATGTCGATGTTCAACGGCAGGAAGGCGACGACCTGGAGTTCACCCCTGGGGCCCAAATAACCGATGCTCAAGCTGTACATCTTCCCCAGCTCCATGATCGGCTGCGGCGTCGTGATCCGTTGTCCGGATTGGGTCGTGTATTGAAATTGCGTGGCGAAACATTTCGACGATTTATCGAGCTGCGGTTCGCAGTTAATGATCCAGTCGTCGAAGATCTTGCCCGGTTCCGGCTTCTTGGCCTGGGCCAGCGGCACCTGCGCCTGGGGCAGCGGGACTTGCGGCAGGGCGGAGGAAGCCGGCAGTCCCAGCAGGAACGCCAACACCACGCAGGATTTCATGATTCGTTTCATTCGGGGACTCCCTTGCCCATGGACGCATCGGAACGACGCGCGAATCGGATTGTCGCCGTCAAAGAAACGACCCGTCGGACGCCGGTTTGCCCCCAAGTCCGTCCGCAGTCAAGGCCGCACGACGTTGAAGCGCCGTTCGGCCAATTTTTCTTGGCCATACCGGATCTCGAGAATCCAGGGTCCCGGAACCGCCTCCCACGACGAATCGAAGCTGTAGCCGCTGATATGAGTGGTTCCAATGACGGCGGTGAAGGGCTCCTCGGTCACGGTGACGTTTGCCCTCAGTGTCGGATTCTGCACACCCGGCGGCGGAATACGGGTTACCAGCCAAAGGCTTACGGGCGCCCCCGCGGGCTCCCCGACCAGCAAATACCGAAATCCGAAGGTGGACCCAACCCGAGCCACGACGGTATCGGTTGATTCGACGAAGGTCGCGACCGGCTCCGAGCCCGCGGGCCCCCTGACCAAGGTGTAGAGGCCCGATTCGATCACATCGACGCGTTCGACCTTCGCCACCTGCGCCCAGGCGCCGCCGGCCGAAAGGATCGCGAGCAAACCCGCGCAGAACCAGGAACCAACCAACCTAAACATAGCTGAACCAGCCGGTAATCACATATTTCTCCTCGGTCGGGGACACGATGCCGCGGTGGGTATGAGTCCAGTCGGCGGGCCAGATCAAGGTCAGGCCCTTACGCGCCTCGACGATCCGCTTTTGATGAAAGAACTCGGTGCCGCCGCCGTCGCGGACATCGTTCAGGTAGGTCATGAACACAAGATGCCGATTCGAACTCGGGGGTGTCGCCGATATTCGCTCGGTGTGGAAGGCTTTGTACCCGCCGCCGGGGCGGTAGTGTTGGATATTGATGCGCTCCACGATCGTCCACGCCGCAAATGAATTGCAGTATGGGTAGGCGGCTATGTATTTTTCGACAACCCTTTGAAGTTCAAGAAGATAGGCCCGAAGCGCCGGTTCGGCCGCGTTGGGCTGGAACGAGACCTCGGTTGAGTCCTTCTTTTCGGACTCCACGACACTGCGCCCAGCGCGATCCACGAAGGCGCCGGTGATCTTGTGCGGACTGGCCAGGTACAGGCCGATCAAGTCGTCGCATACAGCGACGTTGTCCAAATACCAGGCGCCGATGAAACCATCGGCCGGTTGCGCCCGTGCCGCGAAATCGTTCACCCGACCGCCCCTCAGCCCCGGCAGCGCGGCGTCATGGCCAGCGCCGAGGTCCAGGCCTCGGGCCAACCGTCTTCATGGGTCGCTAGGGGAACACGCAGAACCTCGATGCATCGGCGATCGCCGGCACGTGCGGCGTAACTCTCCACGACTTGCGGGACCACCACCTCGTCGCGGCCGCCGATCAAGTGAAGCTGCGGCGTCGCCGCCAGGCGGCCCGCCACGTCGGCCGCGTTCAGAGAACCCCTGAGTTGCGACACGTTGTGATGGCGATTAAACGTGACATGATCGAGGTTGCCCGCCACCGTGCGGAGGTCGATGACATCGGTGCGCCGCGCCGCGACCAGCGCCGCCACGGCGGCACCGCCGGAATACCCGACCAGCCGCACGCCACGGCCGGCTTGGAATCGGTCGATCGCCTGATTGGTCGCGGCGATGACTTCCTCGGCGTAACGTTTGTCCGTCCAATATTCCGGGCTGCACCGCCGATCGAGATCGAGCGGCGTGTACTGACAGGGCCGCGCGAGATAAAGAACGTCGGACGCGGGGTCGAGGGTAGCCAGGCGCAGCGCCGTCGGGTGGATCGGCGTCGGGTCGGGTGAGATTTCGCGGCGCGACAGCCAGGCCAGGCCGTCGCCTTCGATGTACACGACCAGAGGCGAAGCGGTCCCGCGCCTGCGCGCGAACGCGGTCAAGACGAAGGTATCGGTGTGCACGAGGGAACGGGTCAACGCCGCCCCCCGGCCAAGCGAATCGGCGGTTCCGTCACGATCGATGTAGGCGCATCCGGCCAGCAGAAATACAGCGCCGATGGCGAGCCAGGTGCTTAGCCCGCGCGGGAGCCGCGGATTGGCGACGGCGGTTGTCATAGCCAGCGAATCCTTACCCCTCCCTACTTTCCGACCTGGTTCATGCCATGGATGGGCCGGGATAATCGCTCAACGGCGCGGGGGTTTCCAGACCTAACGGCCGCTGCCGCCGGGTCAGCGCAGCGCCACGCGCCGATAACTCAACGCTTCGGCGATGTGGATGCGGCGGACGGCGTCCACACCTTCGAGATCGGCCAGCGTGCGCGCCACGCGCAGGACACGATGATAGCCCCGGGCCGAAAGCTTTAGCCGCTCCGCGGCCTGGGTCAGCAAGCCCCGGCCATCGGCATCGGGCGAGGCGATCTTCTCCAGCAATTCACCATCGGCCTCGGCATTGGTCCGGATGCGGCCCGAAGCGATCGCGCCGGCGCCGTCGCCACGCGGCGTCGCGAGCCCGGCGTAGCGCGCAGCCTGGCGCTCGCGCGCCGCCAAGACCCTTCGCGCTACCTCGGCCGAGCCCTCCGCCGGCGGCGGCAACGACAGATCGGCCGGGCTCACCGCCGGCACATCGACATGCAGGTCGATGCGGTCGAACAGCGGCCCCGAAATGCGGGTCTGGTACTCCATCGCACATTTCGGGGCACGTCCGCAGCCCCGCTCGGGATCGCCGAGGTAGCCGCATCTACAGGGATTCATGGCGGCGACAAGTTGGACGCGCGCCGGATAGGCAACATGGGCGTTGGCGCGGGCGACAACGGCGCGGCCGCTTTCGAGCGGCTGGCGCAACGCCTCGAGCGCCCCGCGTTGGAACTCCGGCAATTCGTCCAGGAAAAGCACGCCGAGATGCGCCAGCGACACCTCCCCCGGCTTCGCGCGCATCCCGCCGCCGACCAGCGCCGCCACGGAGGCGGAATGGTGTGGGTCGCGAAAAGGCCGGCGCCGCGTGATCCGCCCGTCGGCAAGCTGGCCCGCGACGCTGTGGACCATGCTGACTTCCAGCGCCTCGGCGGGATCGAGCGGCGGCAAAATACCGGCAAGACGTTGAGCCAACATCGATTTCCCGGCGCCCGGCGGCCCGATCATCAACAGGTTATGGGCGCCGGCTGCCGCCACCTCGAGCACCCGCTTCGCCGATTCCTGGCCCTTGATATCGCGCAAATCGGCATGAGCCCCTTCTTCATCCGCCAAAGCCGGAACCGGCGGCGACAGGACCTGCGTGCCCTTGAAATGGTTGATGAGCGCGAGCAGCGACGGAGCGGCCAGGATCTCGATGCGGCCGGCCCAGGCCGCCTCCCCGCCGCAGGCCTGCGGGCAGATCAGCCCGCGATCGTGGCTGGAAGCGCCGATGGCCGCGGGCAACACGCCGGCGACCGGGGTCAGCCGGCCGTCCAATCCCAGCTCGCCGAGCGCGGTGTAAGGCTCAATGTCCTCGGCCGACAAGACCCCCATGGCGACCAACAGGCCAAGCGCGATCGGCAGATCGAAATGGCTGCCTTCCTTGAGGACATCCGCCGGCGCCAGATTTACGGTGATGCGCTTCGCCGGCAGCGAAAGGCCCAACGCCACCAGGGCGGCGCGCACACGCTCGCGCGATTCGGCGACCGCCTTGTCGGGCAGCCCGACCACGGTGAACGCCGGCATCCCAGATGACATCTGCACCTGGACATCGATGTCGAGCACATCGATGCCCTGAAACGCCACGGTGCTGACCCGCGCGACCATGCGACCCCAACCCACCAATTGTACGGTGATGGTATTGGCAGGCGCGCGGTTGAGCCAGCTTTACCTGGAGTGTGAGATCGACCCCGCTCGCGCCGCCCCGGCGGCTGTTCACCCCTGACACGGCCAGTATACAGTGCGGCGCCAGCCCTAACGGCAAGGAGCCGCCCGAATGTTCACGACACTTCGCAAGTTTTTCGGCGACCTCTGGATGCTCACGCGGCCCTATTGGGTCTCGGAGGATCGCGTGCGCGCGCTGGCGCTTTTGGCGGCGATTGTCGGGATCAATTTGGGCCTCGTCTACATCACCGTCCTCATCAACGAGTGGAACAACGCCTTCTACAACTCGCTCCAGGACAAGGACTACGAAGCGTTCCAAAGCCAGATCGTCCGTTTTAGCTGGCTGGCCGCGCTCTACATCGCCGGCGCGGTGTACCAACTCTATCTGAACCAGATGTTGCAGATTCGGTGGCGGCGCTGGCTGACCGCCCGCTACGTCGATTCCTGGCTGGATGAGCGCGCCTATTACCGCATGCAGCTTATGGACAAGGGCACCGACAACCCGGACCAACGCATCCAGGAGGATCTGAAGCTGTTCGTGGCGCAGACCTTGAGCCTGACGCTCGGACTGATGACCTCGGTCGTCACGTTGGGCTCATTCGTGACCATCCTCTGGGGTTTGTCCGGCGACCTCGAGATCCCGTTCGGCGATTCCACGATTGTCGTACCCGGCTACATGCTGTGGGCGGCGATAGTTTACGCCATCGTGGGAAGCTGGCTCACGCACCGCATCGGCAGGCCGCTCGTCAAACTCAATTTCGAGCAACAACGTTACGAGGCCGATTTCCGCTTTTCCCTGGTAAGGCTCCGCGAAAACGCCGAGGGCGTGGCGCTTTATCGCGGCGAGGCCGATGAGCGGCGCTCGCTGATGGATCGGTTCGG
>CANFCX010000120.1 GCA_947445225.1 Rhodospirillales bacterium | reverse complement strand
GGGAGCAACGGCATGATCCGGGTACAACGGGAAGATTTCGACACCGGCGCCGAGCTTCAGAAGCTTTCGGCCGGCAACACCCAGATTGGCGGGGTGACCTGTTTCGTGGGAGTCGTGCGCGACATGGCCGGCGGCTCCCATATCGGGTCGATGACGCTTGAGCACTACCCTGGGATGACGGAAAAGCAGCTGATGGCGATCGAAGCCGAAGCGCGCCGGCGCTGGCCGCTTGACGCGACGCTCATCATTCACCGCTACGGCCGCCTCGATCCGGGCGACCGCATCGTGATGTGCGCCGCCGCCTCAGCCCATCGCGAGGCCTCATTCGAGGCGTGTCACTTTCTGATCGACTACCTCAAGACCAAGGCGCCGTTCTGGAAGCTCGAAGACACGGAGAAGGGCGCCAAATGGGTTGCGGCCGAAGCGCGGGACGACAAAGCCGCCGCCCGCTGGCTGGAGAAATGACTCAAAAAATAGGCCCGTAACGTCAAGACGGTGAGGGGCGGTTCGGACGGCATGTCGTGGGCGCTTCGCCGAGAATATTCCGCTAAGGCTCTCGGCGAAGGCCCGGCATGGCCCGTCGGCTAGGCCGCCTGAAAGTTTCCATGCAGCCCTAACGGTAGGGCATGGGGCAAAATCGCTTGGGCGATCGGACCGCCAGCGAGGTTCATTGCATCAAACACCGAAAGCAGAGTGCGCCTTCGCCGTAGATCGAGAACGGTTCCGAGGAGAAAGCCAGCGCCCTCGGCAGAGTGCGCCGACTCCGAAACGAAGATGTGTTCTTCGGCCAGAAATTCGGAGCCGTAGAAATACTGATCGATAGCCCCGGAATCGACGTCAAGTCGGCGAACCGCGTCAAAGCCCCTTCCAATAGCTCCCTCACCTATTTGGGACGCCTGGTAGAGGTAGCGATAGCGCTCGCCAGTGACGCGCTCATCGACCCGCGGAAACTCGACACCGCCAACGATTGTTTGCTGTGCGCAGCGGCCAGCGCGCGTGTCCAGTGTTACATGGGTCGATTGGCTCGGCTTGGACGCCTTCGTCGTGCCGCGCATGATCTCCTTAAATCCCACCAACATCCGTGACGCGTCGTCGGCACGCACGTAGTCGAAACGGATGACTCCGGATTCGTCGTCCCACGCGTTTCCGAGATGGAATGCAAAACCGTGCTCAAGTTCGTACACGCGGTGCGTCGCGAGGTCCGACTTGTCGACCACCAGAACCCGCATCGGGGCGTCGGCGATTTCTTCGTGGCTATCCAAGAAGCTTAGACCCGACTCAAAGCTTTCACGCACGAAGCGCAGGGGTGGCAGCAGAAACACCAGGTGCCGAGCAGTGACGGCGAAATCGTGGATCATCGACATATCCGGGAGTTGCATCGCCTCGACACGGGCAGGTACGCCATCAGGTCCAATCTCATACAGGACCAGTAGGCCGCTCAAAGAGTCGAGACCGAAGTTCCACATCGTCCCGTGTCGATCGAGTTTGGGATGCGCGGAAAACGGCATACCTTTGAGATCGGCGCGCCAGATTTTCGGGCCGTAGGTAGCAAGCGTGCCGGGGTCGAGCCTGGTCGCCGAGCCACCCTCCCACAGCGCCAACAACTCGCCGGCGAAGAGTAGAATGTTGGTGTTGGCGGTGTTCAGACTGTCACGGCTCGATGGTCGTTCGCCATTCGCCAATGCCGTGCCGAATCCCGCGCGCAGCCGCCGTCCGGCTTTTGTCTCAGCCGCCAGTTTTTCGGTGAGTACGAGCCGGCCCGTATGAGTGAGATTGCCGTCAGCGATTTGGAACGCGTGCGCCATACCATCGCCATCGAACCAATGATGATAGCGAAGGCCTCCGAACTCGTGCAGTGCCGGGCCATTGCGATACAGCGTCCCGGCCAGGCTGGCCGGCGGTTTGCCCGCAAAGGCAACTTTGGCCGAAAAAGTCGTGTCAAAGGCGATGCCGGCGTAGCCTTCGAGGCTTGGGTCGGCGACGAGCGCCTGAGAAAATTCGTTCGTCCACGGGTCGGTAGGCTGGGCCAGGACTGCATCGGCCAAAGTTGCGCTCATTCCCGACCAAGCGCACCCAATGAGAAATTTTCGACGGTTCATGTTGGTCCTCCAGCTAACGAAGAGTGACGGTAATGGTCTCGATGTCGCCGCTGAGCGTGACTTTTGCTCCGTCAAAGGATGGCGGCCCCATGAATCCGGTTGCCTCGCGTGAGAAGCCGTAGCTTTCGGTAGGAATCCCCAGCAGATTTCGGTCGAGGATGTCGTTTCCGTTTTTGTCCTGAAACGCAATCACCGCGTAGACTCCGGGGGCAAGATCGCGAAACACTGCGGTGATTGTTCTGGCAGTCGCTATGGCGCGTTGCCCAGCGACCGGCGCCGAGGGAAATCCGACGGCCTGATTGAACAGCCCCAATTTGACGGCGCCGGTGCCAACTTCGACGCCAGTGACTTCGACGTGGAGATCGGCGGCCAACGACCCCAAAGGCGCGGACATGATTGCAGCGACTAACAACGCGGAACTTGGCTGTATTGGATGGAACATCGAGTTTCTCCTTCCGTTGAAGCGAAATCTCTGATGGATTCGTGCTATCAACAAACGGTACCGGTTGGTACCAGAGCACAATAGCCCAGTCGGGTACCCTGTGGTACCGGTATTTTTTCGAGCCGGAGTGGTATGGCGGGAACACGCAGAAAACTAGCCTCGGAGGCGGCATCCGTGCGCCGCGACAACATCTTGAGCGCTGCCTTCATGGTGTTTACGGAGAAGGGATTCGAGGCGAGCACCACACTCGAAATCGTGCGGCGTGCGCGGACCTCGAAGCGGGCGCTCTATGAGACCTTTGCCAGTAAGGAGGAAATTCTCGTCGCGCTCATCGCCGGCGGCGCGCAACGCATGAAGGTGTCGCCCGACCTTCCGCCTCCCGGTAGCCGAGCAGAGTTCCTGGCGACACTGAGAGGATTCGGCGAGACGTTCCTAAATGTATATCTCCACCCCCACAGGATGGCGCTGTATCGCCTGGCCATCACAGAGGTTGGCCGTGGCGGCGGCACGGTCGCACGTGAGCTGGAGGCGGGTGGACGACTTCCTGTCGTGAATTCGGTTAGCCGCTACTTCGGTAAGGCGGCGGAACAGGGCCTTCTGGCGAGAGAAGATGTGGGTCGGCTGACCCATGTCTTTTTCTCGGTTCTGATCGGCTCCTCTCCGCTACAATTGTTGCTGGGAAACGAACCGCCAATTACCGCAGAGTCCGTAAAGGCCAAATCGACCGCCGCCGTCTCGGTCATTGAACGGCTAGTTGGTGACCGGCTTCCACCAAGAACTTCGGCGCGGCGTTGAAAAATCGGGCAGCCTCGTTGGAACGCGGGCCGCAGTTGGCTTCGCTTAAGCCGCCACCGCGGGTTTGGCGCGGACCAGTTTGTCGTAGTCGCCGCTGAGGCTGCGGGTCATCGTCCCAACCTGAAAGTGGTGTTGGTCGATTTCGGCAATGGGGGTGACTTCCGCCGCCGTGCCGGTGATAAACACTTCATCGGCCTTGCCCAAATCTTCCGGCATGATGGTGCGTTCCACGACCTTGATGCCGCGGGCGCGCGCCAGACCGATGACGGTGCGGCGGGTGATGCCATCCAGGAAGCAGTCCGGCGTCGGTGTATGCAGTTCCCCGCCAAAGCCCAGGAAAACGTTGGCGCCGGTCGCTTCGGCCACCTGACCGCGCCAATCCAGCATCAGGGCATCGTTGTAGCCGGCGGCCTCGGCCGCGTGTTTGGACATCGTGCAGATCATGTAAAGCCCGGCGGCCTTGCTCTTGGCCGGCGCCGTCCGCGGATCGGGACGCATCCATTTGGCCATCGTCAAACGGATGCCGCGCATCCGGGCCTCCGGGCTGAAATAGGCCGGCCATTCCCAGGCCGCGATTGCCAGGTTGATGCGGGTTGCCTGGGCGGAGACACCCATCATTTCGCTGCCGCGCCAGGCGATCGGCCGGACATAACCGTCGACGATCTTGTTGGCCTTGACCACCTCGTTGGACGCCCGATCGATCTCGGCGGCGTTATGAGGCACCTCGAAACCGAGCAGGCGGCCGGAATCGATCAGCCTTTGGCTATGTTCGGCGAGTTTGAAGATGTGGCCGCCATAGACTCGCTCGCCCTCGAAAACCGCGCTCGCGTAATGCAGGGCGTGGCTCAGGACGTGAATTTTCGCGTCGCGCCAGGGAACCAGCTTGCCGTTGTACCAGATGAATCCGTCGCGATCGTCGAAGGGCGGGGTCGCAGCCATAAGATTTTTCCTTGCCGTTTGCGAACTTATGATCGGGCGGGAAACGGCGCGCCGCAAGTATATTGTGACGTGGTCAAGTCAACCGCTGGCCCCGGCCGCAAGGTGTCGATATAGTCGGGACATGACGGCGGAGGCCCCTCATATTCTGGTCGTCGACGATGACGTCCGACTTCGGGAACTTCTTCGCAAGTATCTGAAAGAAAATGGTTTCCGCGTCACGATTGCGGCAGGGGCGGAAGAGTCGCGCGCACGCCTCGTGGGCTTTGCTTTCGACCTCCTCGTTCTCGACGTCATGATGCCAGGGGAAACCGGCATTGCCTTGACCGCATGGCTCCGCGACAACGGCCGGGTGCCGGTCCTGCTGCTGACCGCGCGCGCGGAGGCCGAGGACAGAATCGCGGGGCTCGAAGCCGGCGCCGAGGATTATCTGGTCAAACCCTTCGAGCCGCGCGAGCTGGTCCTGCGGATTCGCACGATCCTGCGCCGCGTCGCGCTGCCCCCGGTGCCCACCGACATCACCTTCGGGCCGTTCCGGTTTTCGGCCACGCGCGAGGAACTCTTCCGGGGTGAGGACATCGTTCGGCTGACATCGGTGGAGGCTGGGCTGCTGCGGGCCTTCGCCGCCAATCCCGGTGCCGTCCTGTCCCGAGAGGAACTGATGCGTCAGTGCAGCGGCATTGGCAATCCGCGCACGGCGGACGTCCAAGTGACGCGGCTGCGGCGGAAAATCGAGGATGATCCCAAACTCCCACGTTATCTACACACTGTACGCGGCTCGGGTTATGTGCTGCGGATCGATTGATAACCCGCCATGCTGAAGCAATTTCTGCCGCGCAGCCTGTTCGGCCGGTCGCTTCTTATCTTGGTGACGCCGCTTCTGCTCGTTCAAGCGGTGGCGACATTCATCTTCTACGACCGGGTCTGGCAGACGGTATCGCGTCGCCTCGCGGCGGGCGTCGCCGGCGATGTTGGCATGGTTGTCGGGTTGCTGGCCGATGGGACACAGGCCGCGGACATCTCATCGATCCTGCAAATGGCGTCGACGAAAATGGGCCTGCGTATGAGCTTTAGGCCCGGCGAGTTTCTCCCCAAGCCACAGGCGGAGCCACCGGAGGGCATCCTCGAACGCGATTTGACCGCCTCGCTGATCGAACGCGTCGGCTCACCTTTCGTTCTCGACGCCTGGTCTTTGTCGCGCGATGTCGAAATTCTCGTCGAACTGCCTTATGGCGTGCTTCGGGTCTTGGCTCCGCGCGAGCGACTCTTTACCAGCACCATCTACATTTTTTTCCTGTGGATGGCCGGAACGTCCCTGGTCGTCTTCGTGATCGCCGTGTTGTTCATGCGTAATCAGATTCGGCCAATTCGGCGGCTGGCCGAGGCGGCGGATGCCTTCGGCAAAGGTCGCGAGGGTCCCGACTTCAAGCCTGCCGGCTCGACCGAGGTCCGCCAGGCGGCCGCCGCGT
>CANFCX010000119.1 GCA_947445225.1 Rhodospirillales bacterium | reverse complement strand
GGGTCTGCAACGCCGTCAAATTCGCCGCTTCTTCGTTGGAATCCGCGAGCGTCAGTTTGTCCGCGCCTTCCTTGAGGTCGTTGATGTACTTCGTATTGAAGTCCAGGCGGACCTGCAGGAAGCTCGCATTCGAACCCAGCGTCGTGGAACGGTCGCGAACCGAGGACAAAGCCGTCGCCAGCGCCGCGATCGCGTCGCTCGCGACCGATGCGTTGCTGATGCTCTGGGTGTTGAGCGACAGGCCGGAGGCCGAATTCGTGGTTCCGGTGATGGTCTGCTCGGCCGCGGCCGATTCGTTGAAGTTGACCTTCAGCGTGTTCGACCCGCTGATCAGGTTGACGCCCTGATAACTGGAGTCGGTGACGACGTTGTCGAGCTGAGCGCGGAGTTCGTTGAACTGGGTGTTCAACGCCGTGGCCGAACCCTGGCCGGAGAGCACCTGCTCGGCCAGCGCTTTCATCTGGCTAAGAACGTCGGTGACCGCGGTCAGGCCGTCCAGGCCCGACTTCACCGTGCTAATGGCCTGACCGATATTGTCCTTGGCACTGGCGAAGTCATCGCCGCGAAACCGGAGAGACTGCGCGTTGAAGAACGCGGATGCGTTGTCGATCGGGCTGTTCACGCGAAGGCCGGTCGACAAGCGCGATTGCGTGCGGCCGATGAGGTTGACCGTATCCTGCAAGGACAGCAGGTTGCTACGGGTCGCGATGGAAAGAACGATTGGCGTTGTGGGCATGTTTATTCCCCTTTCTAGGGTTGAGGCGTCGGCGGCGTTTTTGCCGCGCGCAAAGAAATATCAGGGGATTTCTTAAAATTTGGTAAACGCCGGCGACGAAAACAATCGGGCCGAAAAAGAAGCGCCGCGGCCGCGGCAATTCCCTTCTATTGCGCCGTTCGCGAGGCCAAATCCGAGGCCAGCGCCCGCTGGAACGCCGGACGTTGCGCCAGCCGTTCGACATAACCGGCGAACTCGTCGCGCGGCGGCAACAACTTCATGGCGATACCGAAACGAACGATCGATCCGACCATGATATCGGCGGCGGTGAACCAATCGCCGAGGAGATAACGGTCGCGGCCGACAGCGCCGGCGACGATGGCGACCATGGCATCGTATTCCCCCCAAGCGGCCCGGGCCGGGGGCGCTGTGCGTTTGAGCGCATGATCGGTCAACGCCGGCTCCATGCATCCGGCGGCGTAGAACAGCCATTTGAGATAAGCCCCGCGCGCTGGCGAATCGAGTTGGGGCGCAAGACGCGCGGCCGGGTAACGGTCGGCGAGATAGGCGCAGATCGCGCCGGATTCCGAGATGACGACATCACCATCAAGTAATGTCGGCACCTTGCCGCTGGGATTGATCGCGAGGAAACCCGGCGCTTTTTGCTCCCCCTTGCCGAGATCGAGATAGTCGATCTGATACGGGATCGCGAGTTCCTCCAGCATCCACAGGGCGCGAAACGACCGGCTCCGCCGCGCATGAAACAGGCGCAGGCTCGGCGCGGCCGGGCTCGCGCCCTGTGCCATCTAGAACTTCACGCTCACATTCAGGGAGAGGAAATGGAGGTATTCGTCATAGGTGCCGACCAACCGTCCGGTGAGGCCGTTTTTCATGATGTCGGATTTGGGCTCCTGAAGGTCGACGAAGGTGTAGCCCGCGCCGAATACGATGTTGTCGGCATATTTGTACTGGGCACCGAGGCCGAGCCGAAGCTGCGCGTCATTGGGCAGATCGGGGGTGCGCGTGGCCGTGCGCACCGGCGAGGAATCGTAGGATACGCCCGTCATCAGGGTCCAAAGCGGGGTCGCCTCGTAACGCAGCCCCACTCCCAAGCGATAGGTGTCGTGCCAGTCGCGCGGCGTGACGTCGGCGCCGCCGCCGTTGAACCGCAGAACCGTGACCTCGACGACGCTTGTATTCTCCCAGCCGAGTTCGCCGAGCACGGCCAGACCCGGCATCACCTCTTGATAGACGCTGAGTATGGCGCTGTCCGGCAAGCTGAGATCGGCCTGGAGACGGTCTCCGGTCAAGCCGGCCGCGCGCAGCGACGGCCCGACATTGTAGAAGGTAACATCACCCTTGAGACCGTGATCGACCCCGGACCGATAAGCGAAGCCGATTCGGCTGCCGGGGCGCGGCTCCACCAGGACACCGAGGTTAAACCCCATGGCGACATCGTCGGTGTCGAAATTCGCCACGCCGTCGGGGCCGCCGTCCAGCGCGTTGTTGATGGCTTGCCGGGCGTAGTAATGGGCATAAGCGAAGCTGACGCCGCCGCCGACCGACAACCAAGGATTGAGGCGGTAGCCGAGCGCCGGGTTGAGGTTGATGGTTTGCAGGGCGACGTCCTGGACGTAATAACGCCCGGCCCAGTCGCGGTCGTATTCCAGCGCCAGCCCGAAGGGCGCGGTCAGGCTGATTCCGGCTTTGACGTCGGGGCTCAGGCTGTGGCTGTAAAAGAATCCAGGGCTCCCGCCGGGCACGCCCGAATCGCCGCCATTGCCGCCCGCTGTCGTGGTTCCGGCGGATCGGGAAAATTCCGAGGAGAGGCCGATATACTGCGCCCCGACCACAAGCTGGTTGCCTTCGAGCCGGGTCATCCCGGCGGGGTTGTAATAGGCGGTCGCGGCGTCATTGGCGATCGCCGCCTGGCCGACATGGGCCGAACCCATCAAAGCCGTGCCCTGTTCATGCAAATGCAGACCGGAGGCCAAGGCCGGCGCCGGCGGCGCGAGCATCGCTAGGACCCACCAAGACGCGGTAATCCCAGGGCCGGCGGCCAATTTTGAAATGCGGTCCATCAAGTCCCCCGTTCTTTTGGCCGCCGTCCCCGCCAATCGGCTTCGGTCGACCAAACCGACTTGGACCGGCACCGGCAGCTCAATCATGCCTTGTGTAGCCGCCGCCAAGACCGGTTAAGCCACATCTTGCTTCAACCGGCGGTTTCGCTCAAGGTGGCGTCGATGTCCGCGTATCTAGAGACGCTGGCCAGCTACGTTCCCGCGATGATCGTGACGCGGGCCAATGCCAATCCCGCCGGCTTCGAGGAGCCGACCGCGGAGCGCTGTCAGGGCATTGTCCTTTTCGCCGACATCTCGGGTTTTACGGCGTTGACCGGCCGGTTAGCACAGCGCGGCCCCGCCGGCGCGGAGGATTTGACGCGAATCCTCAACACCTATTTCGGTCAGCTCATCGATCTGATCGCCGAACATGGCGGCGACATCCTTAAATTCGCCGGCGACGCCCTCATCGCCTTATGGCCGCACACCGAAGGCGAAATGCCGGCACTCGCCCACCGTGTCGCCCAATGCTGCCTGATCATCCAGAAGAAACTCCACGCCTATCCCGTGGCCGACGACGTGCGGCTGTCGCTGAAATTGGGTATCGGCGCCGGGGACATGGTGATCGAAACGGTGGGCGGCGTGTTCAACCGGTGGGAGGTCCTGCCCGCCGGCCCGCCGCTGGTCCAGGTCGGCATCGCCAACAATCATGCCACTCCCGGCGACATCGTGGTTTCGCCGGAGACCCAGGCCTTGTTGGGCGACAACGCCATCGGCGAGATGTTGCCCGACAACACCCTGCGCCTCACCGGCCTCAAGCGCCCGATCGAGCCGAAAGGGCTCGGCATGCCGATTGTGGTGCCGGAAGCCGGTCCAACATTGCGCTATTTCATTCCGGGGGCGATTCGGACCAAGCTCGACGCCGGGCAGGTGGATTGGCTCGGAGAACTGCGCCTGGTCAGTGTGATCTTCGCGAATTTCCCGAATTTCAGCATCGATACACCGCTTGAGCGCGTCCACAATGTCGTCAAGACGTTGCAAACGGCGCTCTACCGATTCGAAGGCAGCCTCAACAAGATCAGCGTCGACGACAAGGGCGCGTCCATCCTGGGCACGATGGGCATGCCGCCGCTGACCCACGAGGACGACCCCGAACGCGCCGTTCGGGCGGCGATGGCGCTGCGCGACGCGTTCAACGAAATGGCGGTCGTATCGTCCATCGGCGTAACCACCGGCCAGACCTTCTGCGGCGCCATCGGCAACCGCACGCGGCGCGAATACACGGTCATGGGCGACCCCGTGAACATGGCCGCGCGGCTGATGGTCGCGGCCAAGGGCGGCACCTTGTGCGACAAGGCGACGACCGACGCGGCGCGCGGACGACTCAATTTCAGCGAAGCCATACCGATCAAGGTCAAGGGCAAGGACCAGGCGATCAACGTCTATCACCCCTTGCAGACGACGGTGGCGGCGCCGACCGTCAAGACGCGCAAGATTCGCCTGTTCGGGCGGATCGCGGAGCGCGCTCAGCTCCGCAAGACCGTCGACGCCCTGACCGCGCGCCAGGAAAGCGCCACCGTGTTGGTGACCGGCGAAGCCGGCATCGGCAAATCACGGCTGCTGCAGGAGATGATCGCCGAAGGCCGGGAACGCGGCGTGTTGGTGCTGGCCGGCGCGGGCGAATCGATCGAAAGCAACACCCCCTATCACGTCTGGCGCGCGTTGCTCGGTCAGTTGTTCGAGATCGACCGCCTGCCCCATGACGCGGCGGCCCGCCGCAACCATGTACTCGAACAGCTTCCCGACGATCCCCTGATTTTGCCCTTCGCGCCCCTGCTGAACGCAATCCTGCCGCTGGAAATGGCCGAATCCGACGCGACGACGGCGCTGACCGGCAGGGCGCGGGCGGACAAGACCAACGACCTGATCGCGCGCCTGCTCGAACGCGCGGCGGCGACCAAACCTCTGGTGGTGGTCGTGACCGGGGCGCATTTCATGGATTTGGCGTCCTGGGCGATGGTGGCGCTGGTGGCCAAACGCGTCCGCCCCGCGGTCCTTGTGCTCGGCACGCGGCCGATCACCGATTCGCCGCCGCCCGAATTCAAGGCGCTGATTGAGTCCCCGGCGACGGTGCGGGTTCAGCTTGGCCCGCTCTCCGGCGAGGAAACGACGGAGCTGGTCTGCCACCGCCTGGGCGTCGACCACCTGCCCGACCGTGTCGGCCCGCTGATCCTGGAAAAGGCCGAGGGCAATCCCCTGTTCTGCGAAGAGCTTGCTTATGCCTTGCGCGATTCCGGCTTCTTGGAAATCGAGGGCCGCGACTGCCGGATCAAGTCCGGCGCCGGCGATCCCTCGGGCTGGAAGTTGCCGCAATCGGTCAACGGCGCGATCACCGGCCGTATCGACCGCCTGCCCCCGGCGGAGCAGATGACAATCAAGGTGGCGAGTGTCGTCGGCCGCGTCGTGCCCCGCCAGGTGGTCTACGAAATCTATCCGATCGAGACCGCCGCCGCCGAAATCGACCGCCATTTCGAGTCGCTGCACGCGCTGGATCTGACGCCGCTGGTACGCGGCGGATCGATGCTGGACAGCGACGATGACGGCGTCGCCCACAAGTTCAAAAACAACGTTACCCAGGACATCGCCTACAATTTGATGCTGTATTCGCAGCGGCGCACCCTGCACCGCGCCGCCGCCGAATGGTATGAACGCCGCTTCGCCGACAACCTGGCGCAGCATTATTCTTTCCTCGCCCATCAATGGCGCAGCGCCATCGACGACCGCGAGCCCGACCCGGCGCTGAGCTGGAAAGCGATCGATTATCTCGAAAAAGCCGGGCAGCAGGCGGTGGGCAGCTTCGCCATGCGCGAGGCCGTGCGTTTCTTCCACCAGGCCATCGAGCTGCTCGAAAAACTGCCCGACGACGACACCCGCGCGCCGCGCGAATTGCGGCTGCAATTGGCGCTCGGCGGGCCGTTGATGGCGACGCGCAGTTATGGGGCTCCAGAGGTGGAAAAGGCCTATGGCC
>CANFCX010000118.1 GCA_947445225.1 Rhodospirillales bacterium | reverse complement strand
TGGTGGTGATGGAGACGAAGTAGGCGCCTTAAGCGCGTCGGGGCGTGAGGCTGCCGCCCACGATTTTTTCGCAGGTGCCGGCCGGGACGTAGATCCACGAAGTCGGATCGCGGGCCACTTTCGATTCGCCGGCGCAGGAATGCATTCCGGCCGCGGCGCAGTCGTTCTTGCCCGCCTCATGGATGCCGTAACATTTCTCAGCGCGGAAGGTCGGCACCGGCGCCGGGGTCTGCGCCGCCGCCGAGCCCACGAGGGCAAGGGCCACGGCCAAAGCGGAAGCGGACAAAGCTGTAGATTTCATGAATACCTCCAGAAGATTACGGCCTATATCTCATCTAAATACATAGCATTGATGACGATCTTCCGACGAGATCGCGGCAGCGTCAAGTCACCCTGTTTCAAAATTCCGTGCGCCGGCGACCTACTCCCCACGGCCAAAGGCGGAAGCCTCCAGCTCCGCGCCCTCTGGGTCTTGGTGGATGATGACTTCGGCATGCGGGAAGGCCGCGCGCAGGGCGCTCTCCACTTCGTCGGAAATCACATGGGCGCGGGCCAGCGTCATGTTGCCGTCGAGTTCCAGATGGAACTGGATGAAGCTCTGCGCACCGGCCGACCGCGTCCGCAGATCGTGCAGCTCCCGCACCTCGCGGTGCGACAAAGCGATCGCGCGAATGCGTTCGCGGTCGGATTCGGGCAATTCGTGATCGATGAGCAGGTCGAAAGCCATGCGCGCGATGCGATAGGCGCCGTACAGGATATAGACGGCGATCCCGGCCCCGAACATCGAATCGATCGCCGAAACCTCCAGCCAGGAATAGAGGCCGAGGGAGAGCAGAACCGTCGCGTTCAGCATCAGATCGCCGCGGTAATGCAGGGAATCGGCGCCGATGGCGACCGAGCCGGTCAGACGCACGACATGCCGCTGATAGGCGACCAGCAAGCCGGTGATAACCGTCGAAACCAGGATCACCGCGATGCCGAATTCGGCGTTGGCGACCGGCCGGGGCACGGCCAGCCGGCTGACCGCCTCCACCAGCACGAACACCGCCGAACCGGCGACGAAGGCCGATTGGGCCAACCCCGCCAGCGGCTCGGCCTTGCCATGGCCGAATCGGTGCTCCGCATCGGCCGGCTGCAAGGCAAAACGCACGCCCACGAACGTGACCAACGACGCCGCCAGGTCGAGCAGCGAATCCACGAGGCTCGACAGCAAGCTGACCGAACCCGTCGCCGTCCAGGCCACCGTCTTGATGGCGATCAGCAACAGGGCCGTGCCGATCGAGGCATAGGTCGCGCGGTGAAGCAGTTGGGCGTGGCGCCCGGAAACCACCGCGCCCGCGGCGAACCCCTTGTTGTGTTCGCGCCCCGCCTTCATGGAAACAGTCTCTCCGTCCGCCAACCTTTGTCCTCGCGATGATAGACCAGCCGCTCATGCAGGCGGAACGGGCGCTGCCGCCAAAACTCAATGCGATCGGGCGACACGCGATACCCGGTCCAATGTGGGGGGCGCGCGATCGCGCCAATGCCGAATTTCACCGTGTAGTCCGCGATTCGCCGTTGCAACTCGAAGCGAGAGGCCAGCGGCCGCGACTGGTCGGAAGCCCAAGCCCCGATCTGGCTACCGCGCTCGCGGGTGGCGAAATAGGCATCGGCCTCGGCCGGGCTGACCTCGTTCACGCGCCCCTCGACGCGCACCGAGCGGTCCAGCGATTTCCAGTGAAAACAGAGCGCCGCATACGGGTTTTCAACGATTTGACCGCCCTTTCGGCTGTCGCGATTGGTGTAGAAAACAAAGCCGCGCGCATCGAATTCCTTGAGCAAGACCATACGCAAGGACGGGTGTCCGCCGGCATCGGCGGTGGCCAGGGCGACCGCCTCGGCCAGACCGGGCTCGGCATTCCCCGCCTCCACAAACCAGGCGCGAAAGATCTCAATCGGGTCGGTACCTTCGTCCAGGCTCATCGAGGTTCCGCGAAGACTCGGGATTTGTTTACGAATTGGTGGAATAACCTCAAGAACCATAACGTTTAATGTTAGACCGCCGGGGCTTTTTTTCGGACCCTCCCGATACCATCTTTCCGGCAGGATTTGTCAAGCCACCCGCCTTGGAGTAGGAAGGTTTTGGCAATTTCATTTTGGCTTGCGACACAGCTTGGCAACAAAGGATGAAATCCATGAGATCGATAAAAATCCTGGTGGCCGCGATCTTGGCTCTGTCCCTGACCGCGTGCGAAGGAACCGGCCCCAAGGAAGGCTTCGGCACCTTGCTCGGCGGGATCGGTGGCGCCGTCGCCGGCTCGCAATTCGGTGGCGGCAGGGGCCAGTTGGTCGGCGTCGCCGCCGGCACCCTGCTCGGCGCCTTCCTCGGCCGCGAAGTCGGAAAATCGCTGGACCGGGCCGACATCGCCTATGCCGAACAGGCCAACACGCGCGCGCAAAGCGCGCCGATTGGTCAGCAGATCGCCTGGAGCAACCCCCAGACCGGCAATTCGGGGACGGTCGTGCCCGTACGCGAAGGCACGGATCGGTCCGGAGCCTATTGTCGAGAATTCCAGCAGACCGTGGTGATTGGCGGCAAGTCCGAGCAGGCCTATGGCCAAGCCTGCCGCCAGCCCGACGGCTCCTGGAAGGTCGTGGAATAAAGTAAGGCCGCGCGACCGGCAGGCATCGGGGCAGCCTATGCCCCGATGCCTGAAGCGGACTGACAAGTTGGGGAAAGACATGGGGACGCGGCGGCGGTGAAAGACCCGTATAGTGTGCTTGGCGTCAAACGCGATGCGTCCGCCGACGACATCAAGAAGGCCTATCGCAAGCTCGCCAAGAAGCTGCACCCCGACCTTAATCCGGGTGACAAGGCGATCGAGCTGCAATTCAAGGAAATCTCGGCGGCCAATGATTTGTTGTCCGACGCGGCTAAACGCGCGCGCTTCGATCGTGGCGAGATCGACGCCGGGGGCGCGGAGCGCGGCTTTGCGCGCGGCAATGCCGGGGGCGCTGGCCGTCGTCGAGCCGGCGGGTTCGGCTTCGGTTTCGGTGGCGGCGGCGATGGCGTCGATGCCGAGGACATTTTCGACGACCTTTTCGGCGGCGCCCGCCGCAATCGCCGCCCCGGCGCCGGTCCGCGGACCCGCGGCCCCGACGTTTCCTACGCGCTGGAAATCGACTTCCGCGAGGCGGCCCTAGGACTCAAGAAACGCGTCGCGCTATCCGACGGCCGCGTGTTGGACGTCGCCATCCCCGCCGGGATGCAGAGCGGCCAGAGCCTCAGGCTCAAGGGCCAGGGCATGGGCGGCATGGGCGGCGGCGCCCAGGGCGACGTGCTGATCGAAGTGACGGTCAGGCCCGACCCCCTGTTCACCAGGGAAGGCAACGACATCCACATCGCGATTCCCGTAACGCTGCCGGAAGCGGTGCTGGGCGCCAAGGTCATTGTCCCGACGCTGGAAGGCCCGGTCAATCTTTCCGTTCCCAAAGGCTCCAACACCGGCACCGTGCTGCGCTTGAAGGGCCGCGGCATCGCCGGCGCCGATCAATACGTCAAGCTCACGGTCATGCTGCCCGACAGCCCCGACGCCGAGCTGACCGCCTTCATGGAACGCTGGTCCAAGACCCACCGCTACGAAGTGCGCGAAAAGCCCTGAAGTTGGCTGGCCGCCGAGCTTTGCCCCTCCCCGCCTTTCGTGTAGGATGCCCGGCCTCCAAGCCTTCCAGCAGGGAAAAATGACCGAAAAAATGCCGCTGATGGCCGGCAAGCGGGGCCTGATCATGGGTGTGGCGAACGACCGCTCGCTTGCCTGGGGAGCCGCCAAAGCGTTGGCCGATCACGGCGCCGAGATCGCCTTCACCTTCCAGGGCGAAGCGCTGGAAAAACGCGTCCGGCCCCTGGCCCAATCGATCGGCAACGATTTCCTTCTCCCCTGCGACGTCACCGACGAGGCCAGTCTCGATGCGTTGTTCGCCGCCATCGACAAACGCTGGGGCGGACTCGATTTCCTCGTCCACGCCATCGCCTATTCCGACAAGGAAGAGCTGAAGGGCCGCTACGTCAATACCAGCCGGGCCAATTTCCGGCAGACGATGGAGGTGTCCTGTTATTCCTTCACCGATTGCTGCCGGCGGGCGGCGGCGGTGATGAAAAACGGCGGCAGCCTGCTGACGCTGACCTATTACGGCGCGGAAAAAGTCGTTCCCCATTACAACGTCATGGGTGTGGCCAAGGCCGCGCTGGAGGCCAGCGTGCGTTATCTGTCGGTCGATCTCGGCGGGCGGGCGATTCGCGTCAACGCTATCTCGGCCGGGCCGATCAAGACGCTGGCCGCCTCCGGCATCGGCGATTTCCGCTACATCCTCAAATGGAACCAGCTCAATTCGCCGCTGAAGCGCAACATCACCATCGAGGAGGTCGGCAACGGCGCGCTTTATCTGTTGAGCGATCTGTCGTCGGGCGTCAGCGGCGAAATCCACCACGTCGATAGCGGCTATCACGTCATCGGCATGCTCGCCAAGGACGCCACGCGCGAGGTCGCCGAAATGCTCGCCGCCTTCGAGCCGAAGGGCTGATCCGGCGGCGATGGCCGGCAACAGCTTCGGCACCCTTTTCCGTTTCACGACCTGGGGCGAAAGCCACGGCCCGGCCATCGGCTGTGTCGTCGACGGCGCGCCGCCGCGCATCCCGCTGAACGAAACCGACATCCAGGCCTGGCTCGACAAACGCAAGCCGGGCCAATCCCGATTCACCACGCAGCGCCGCGAATCCGACCGCGTGCGGATTGTGTCGGGCATATTCGAGGGCGTGACCACGGGCACCCCGATTTCGCTGATCATCGACAACGAAGACGTGCGGTCCAAGGATTACGACGACATCAAGGACGTCTTCCGGCCCGGCCACGCCGATTACACCTATGCCATGAAATACGGCGTGCGCGATTGGCGGGGCAGCGGCCGCGCCTCGGCCCGGGAAACCGCTTCGCGCGTCGCCGCCGGCGCCATCGCGCGCAAGATCCTGGGCCCCGGCGTGACCATACGCGGCGCACTTGTCCAAATCGGCCCCCACGCCATCGACCGCGCCCGTTGGGATTGGGCGGAGACCGCCCGCAACCCCTTCTGGTGCCCGGACGCGGCGATGGCGAAGGATTGGGAGGGGTTTCTCGATTCGGTGCGCAAGGCGGGGTCTTCGACCGGCGCGGTCATCGAGGTCGTGGCCAGCGGCGTGCCCGCGGGCTGGGGCGATCCGATCTATGACAAACTCGACGGCGACATCGCCCGCGCGCTGATGACCATCAATGCGGTCAAAGGCGTGGAGATCGGCGCCGGCTTCGCCGCCGCTTCGCTGTCGGGCGAGGAAAACGCCGACGAAATGCGGATGCAGGACGGCAAGGTGACGTTCCTGTCCAACAACGCCGGCGGCATCCTCGGCGGGATTTCGTCGGGCCAGGACATCGTCGCACGCTTCGCCGTGAAGCCGACCAGCTCGATCCTGACGCCGCGCCGCACGGTCAACGAACGCCTGGAGGAGGTCGACGTCTCGACCAAGGGCCGCCACGACCCCTGCGTCGGCATCCGCGCCGTGCCCGTTGGCGAAGCCATGCTTGCCTGCGTGCTGGCCGATCATATGCTGCGCCACAAGGCGCAATGCGGCTCCAGCTAGATTGCCTCCCCCCTTGCGGGGGAGGTCGGCGCTTTAGCGCCGGGTGGGGGGTCTCGGGGGGCAGCCCGTGACCAAACGCGTCTCTTCGTGTCTTCGTGCGAGCGGGAGTGTCTCTCGGGAAAGCACCCCCACCCTACCCTCCCCCGTAAAGGGGGAGGGAGAAGAAGGAGAGCACCATCTAGCGCCGGGGTATGGGGGCCTCGCGG
>CANFCX010000117.1 GCA_947445225.1 Rhodospirillales bacterium | reverse complement strand
GAGGCCGTCGACAATTTACCGCTCTCCCTGCTGTCCGATCTCGTGAGCCTGAATGAACGGGATCGCCACCCGATCGCCATTGGGATCGATATCCGCACTCGGGACTTCGGAGTTAGCCCCTTCCTTCTGCAGATCGACCGCTTGGTTGCCGCCGGTGACCTCGACGCCAGGGTGCTGTTTCTCGATTGCGAAGATGAAGTGCTGCGCCGGCGTTTCTCCGAGACCCGGCGGCGTCATCCTCTCGCCGCGGAGGGGACCGTATCCGACGGTATCGCCGGCGAGCGGCGGCTTCTGTCCGGGCTCCGCGATCGCGCCGATGTCGTTGTTGATACAAGCGTATTGTCGCTGATCGAACTCAAGCGCCTGCTGACCGGGCAATTCGCCCTCGACGCCGGTCCCGCGCTGGCGGTCTTCGTTGTCTCCTTCGCCTATCGCCACGGTTTGCCCCGCGAGGCGGATTTGGTACTCGACGTTCGTTTTCTTGCCAATCCGCATTATCGGCCCGATCTTCGCCCTCTCTCCGGGCGCGATCCGGCGGTCGGCGCTTTCATCGAGGCGGATCCGGCGTTTGCGTCTTTCCGGCGGACGCTTGAGGCCATGTTGGAATCGGTGGTGCCGGGATATCAGCGGGAAGGCAAAAGCTACCTCACCATTGCCGTGGGTTGCACGGGCGGTCGCCATCGTTCGGTCTATGTCGCCGAATGTCTCAGGGGATGGCTGGGCGCGCGCGGTCTGCGGGTCGACCTCGCCCATCGCGACATCGACCACGCGGACCATGCTTGAAATGGTGAAGACGGCAGGGGCACAAGGCGGAAAGGGGCGGTCATGATCGGTATCGTCTTGGTCACTCACGGCCGGCTGGCGGCGGAGTTCATCGCGGCGCTCGAACACGTGGTCGGGCCCCAGAAGAACATCCTCGCGGTCTGCATCGGCCCTGAAGACGACATGGAGCAGCGACGACTGGAAATTCTCGAAGCGGTCGCCAAGGTCGACAGCGGCGCCGGCGCCGTCGTGCTGACCGATATGTTTGGGGGGACGCCGTCGAACCTTGCCATCTCGATCATGGACAAGGCTCAGGTCGAAGTGATCGCGGGCGTCAATCTGCCGATGTTGATCAAGCTAACCTCCGTGCGTGGCACCGAAAAACTGGGCGCCGCGGTCGCCGCGGCCCAAGAGGCCGGACGCAAATATATCAACGTCGCCTCGCGTCTGTTGGCCGGGAATTCGGCGCCGTGACGCTGGACCAGCCCGCGCACTCCGCCGGTGAAACATTCACCGCCGACGTCACGATCGTCAATCGTCGCGGTCTCCATGCCCGCGCCGCCGCACGTTTCGTGAAACTCGCCGGTACCTTCGACGCCGAAATCCAAGTCGCGAAAAAGGACGCGGTTGTCTCCGGACGCTCGATCATGGGGCTGATGATGCTCGCCGCGGGCATCGGCTGCCCCCTACAGCTCCGGGTACAGGGGCGGCAGGCGCGCGAGGCCCTCGCGGCGCTCAAGGCTCTGGTTGAGGGCAAATTCGATGAAGACTGAGCGACGGCCGCCGGCTCCCCGGAAGGGTGCCCGCGAGACACCGCCGGAGGGGATCGAACGGCGGTTCGACGGTCATGGCGTTTCGGCCGGCATCGTCATCGGGCCGGCGCATTTGCGCGAAACCGGGGCGGTGTCCGTTCCCGAATACCCGGTCCCGCCGGAAAAGGTCGAGGACGAGCGCGCTCGCTTCGCCGATGCCGTGGCCAAATCGCGGACCCAGTTGAAGAAGTTGAAGGCCAAGACCGCGGCATTGCCAGCGGCGGCGGCCGAGGAACTCGGCTTTCTGCTCGACGCCCACCAACTCATGTTGACCGAATCGCGCTTGGTCCGCGAAACCGATCGCCGCATCGCCGAAGAACGGATCAATGCCGAGGCCGCCGTCCGGAACGAAATATCGGCCATCCTCAAAGGCTTCGCCAGCATGGACGATGCCTATCTCGCCGCCCGCGCCGACGACATTCGCGAAGTTGGACAGCGTCTGATCCGAAACCTGACGAAGACTCCCTATGTCGCCTTTTCGACTTTGGCCGAAGGCACCATCATCGTCGCCGAGGAGATAACCCCCGCCGACACCGCCCTGATGGACACCGCGCGCATCGGCGGATTTGCCTCGGTCCTGGGTGGAGCGGAGGGCCATACCGCGATCATGGCCCGTTCACTCGGTTTGCCGGCGGTGGTTGGCGCCACCGGCCTTATCGGGGCGGTGAAATCGGGCGATATGGTCATCGTCGACGGTACCGGCGGCGCGGTCATCGTGCAGCCGAGCCAGAAAACCTTGGCCGACTATCAGCGCCGCCTCGAGGAGATGCAGCGCGAAAGGCGGCGGCTGGATGGCTTCAAACGGCTGCCCTCGGTCACCCGTGACGGTACCGCGATCACGCTTCAGGCCAATATCGAGCTGCCGCATGAGGTCAAGGCCGCGGTCGAGGCCGGTGCTTCCGGCGTCGGTTTGCTGCGCAGCGAATTTCTGTTCATGAACCGCACGACCGTGCCCGACGAGGACGAGCAATACGAGGTGCTGCGCGCCATTGTCGAGGGCATGGGCGGATTGCCGGTCACGGTTCGCACGCTCGACGTGGGCGGGGACAAGCTCCCCTTCGCGTTGGAGGGGCACATCATGCCCAGCGCGAACCCAGCGTTGGGGCTACGCGCCATCCGCCTGTCCTTGCGGGAACCGCGGCTCCTCGAAGCGCAGCTCGGGGCGATTCTGCGCGCCGGCCGCCACGGCCCCATACGTATCCTTTTGCCCATGATCACGACCACATCGGAGATGCGCCAGGTGCGCGAGGCGATGAAGCGCGTGGCTCGCCGCCTGGTTCGCCGCGGTATCGAGATCGCCGATCCCCTGCCGCCGCTGGGTGCCATGATCGAGGTGCCGGGGGCGGCGCTGGCCGCCGACGCGCTGGCGCAGGTTTGCGATTTCTTCGCCATCGGCACCAATGATCTGACGATGTACACGCTGGCCATCGACCGCGGCGATGAACAGGTGGCTTCGCTCTACAATCCGCTGCATCCGGCCGTCTTGCGCCTCATTCAGTTCGCGACGGAGGCCGCTCTTCGCGCCCGCATCCCGATATCGCTGTGCGGAGAAATGGCCGGCGATCCGCGCTACAGCGCGCTGCTCATCGGCCTTGGCCTGCGCGACCTGTCGATGGCGGTATCCAATCTCGCGCGGGTGAAGGAGGTTATTCGCGGCCTTGACCTCACCGCGGCGACCAGCCGCGCCCAAGTGGTGATGAGCCAGACCGATTCCGGCCGCATCGCCGCACTTCTCGACGATTTGAGCTCACGCTGATGTCGCCAAAGGAAGGGGAGATCGCGAAGGTCGACGATCGCCTGATCGTGGCCCTCAACCAGCCGACGGTCGAAGAAGCCATCACGCTGGTCGGGACACTGGGCAGCGTTGTGTCGTTCTATAAGGTCGGGCTTCAGCTTCAGATGATGCCGCGCATCGGGGATCTCATCGAGCATCTGCTGCGATCGGGCAAACGCGTCTTTCTGGACTACAAATATTACGACACGGTCGAGACGGTCGGCGATGCGACCGCCCGCGCCGCCCGCTTGGGCGTGACGTTTTTGACCGTTCACGGCAATCGCGACATCATTCGCGCGGCGGTCGAGGCGCGGGCGGGAACCGGGCTAAGGATCCTCGCGGTCACGGTGCTGACCAGCCTGGATGCCGCCGATCTCGAAGATATGTTCGGACGCCCGGTCCCGGTCGCCGATCTTGTTCTCCACCGCGCGGCGAAGGCTCTGGAATATGGCTGCGACGGTGTTGTCGCCTCCATTCAAGAGGCAAAGGCGATTCGCGGACTGGCGAAAGGACGCGCCCTGGCGATCGTCACGCCGGGGATTCGCCTCGACGGGGCGGGCCTGGACGATCACAAGCGGGCGGGCACGCCGGAGGCGGCGATCGCGGCCGGCGCGAGTTATCTCGTTGTTGGCCGTCCCATCATCAATGCCGCCGACCCGGTTCGGGCCGCGGGCAAATTCCTGGAGGCGATGCGCGCGGCCTTCACCACCCACGCCCAATAACCAGCGATTCGGCACCGTTCGCCCCATTTCCGCTTGTTCCCCGTACCACCCCCTGCTATACGGCGACACCCACCGACATACCTTGGAGAGGCCTTCGATGAGCCCAGCGACGACGCCGAAGACGGCCGCGCCCGACTATAAAGTCGCCGATATCAAACTGGCCGATTGGGGCCGCCGCGAAATGGCGATCGCCGAGACCGAAATGCCTGGGCTCATGGCGTTGCGCGAGGAATTCGGCAAACAACAGCCGTTGAAGGGCGCCCGCATCGCGGGCTGCCTGCACATGACCATCCAGACGGCGGTTCTGATCGAAACGCTGACCGCGCTGGGGGCGGAAATCCGTTGGAGTTCGTGCAACATCTTTTCGACCCAGGATCACGCCGCCTCGGCCATCGCGGCGACCGGGGTGCCCGTCTTCGCCTGGAAGGGCGAGACCGAAGAGGAATACGAGTGGTGCGTCGACCAGACGATTTACGGTCCCAACGGATGGGTACCGAACATGGTGCTCGACGATGGCGGCGACCTCACCAAGATCCTGCATGACAAACATCCCAAGGTGATCGCCAAGGTTCGCGGCCTGTCCGAGGAAACCACCACGGGTGTGCATCGGCTGAAAGAAATGGAAAAGGCCGGCACGCTTAAGGTCCCGGCGATGAACGTCAACGATTCGGTGACCAAATCGAAATTCGACAATCTTTACGGCGTGCGCGAAAGCCTGGTCGATGGCATCAAGCGCGCGACCAGCGTCATGCTCGCCGGCAAGACCGCCGTTGTCTGCGGTTACGGCGATGTCGGCAAGGGCTCGGCCGATTCACTGCGCGGCCAGGGCGCCCGCGTCATCGTGACGGAGATCGATCCGATCTGCGCGCTGCAGGCGGCCATGAATGGCTACCAGGTGGCGACGATGGATGAGGTGGCGGCCAGCGGCGATATTTTCGTCACCGCCACCGGAAATATCGATGTCATCACCATCGATCACATGCGGAAGATGCGGGACCGCGCCATCGTCTGCAACATCGGCCATTTCGACAGCGAAATTCAGATCAATGCCCTGCGCAATCATCGCTGGCACGAAGTGAAGCCCCAGGTTCACGAAGTCGAATTTCCGGACGGCAAGCGGCTGATCGTGCTGGCCGAAGGGCGGCTGGTGAATCTCGGCTGCGCCACCGGCCACCCCAGCTTCGTGATGAGCGCCTCCTTCTCGAACCAGGTGCTCGCCCAAATCGAACTGTGGAACAACGCCGCCAAATATGAAAACAAGGTCTATGTGTTGCCCAAGCACCTGGATGAAAAGGTAGCCATGCTTCACCTGGGAAAACTGGGCGCCAAGCTGACGAAGCTGACCGACCAACAGGCCGCCTATATCGGCGTGTCGGAAAACGGACCCTTCAAGGCACACGAATACCGCTACTGATCGCGAGGGTCGGAAGACACAGCACGGCGTCAAGCGGGGGCGACTCCGAACCCACCTTGAGTTGACGCGGATTCGTGACTGTGATTCTATGTCCACAATTAGTGAATTGCGAACGCCCGTTTCGCTACATCTAGTGACTTCATTAGAATTTTGCCTCATCCAGCAAGGTTTTCAATGCCCATATCCGTCGTTGTAGGGGGTCAGTTCGGCTCAGAGGGCAAGGGCAAAGTTGCGCGAGCTATTGCCGAATCTTGGTGACGGCCTGACGGATCAGGCGGCGGCTTGGGCTTGAGGCACGGCAGAATTGCCGATGACTTCGATCCCATCGGTGAACTTCACACCTTGGATCACCTTTGGCAACTGGTTGTGACCGTCGAGGCGG
>CANFCX010000116.1:0-5000 GCA_947445225.1 Rhodospirillales bacterium | reverse complement strand
CGGCCGCATGACCTTGTAGATTTCATTGAGCGCCTCGCGCCGCGAGCCGTTCTTGTCGGCCTTCAGCGTGTTGCGAACATAAGGGCCGACATTGACGTGATCGATATACAGCGTCGGAATCGCGGAAACGCCGGCTTTGTCGAGCAATTCGAGATTCTGCTTGGTGAGTTCGTCGCCGGCCTCGACATAGATCTCGCCGGTCGATTCATCGATGATATCGACTGCCACGTAGCGGCCGGTGAGGTCGCTCAACGGCACGAGCATGTCGTTGAGGCCCTCGCTCTTCAGCTTTTTGGCCAGGCGGGGCGTCACTTTCGTGCCGGCCTCGGCCACGACCTCGCCGGTCTTGGCGTTGGTGAGGTCGCTGACCACCTTGACGCCGCGCATGCGTTCGGGATCGAACGGCGTCTTCCAGCCGTTCTTCGCCCGGGCGTAGGAGACCCGCTCGTAGAAGCAGGAAAGAACCTCTTCCGGAGTCATGCCCAGGACGCGGCTTTCGTCGGGCTTTTCGCCCTTTTTCTCGCAGGCCTGGAGATAAATTTCGGTTTCGGCGCTGGGTAGCGCCATCAACAGCGTCGAGACCGGAAGTTTCCGGCGGCGATCGATGCGCACGAACAGCAGGTCCTTGGCGTCGAATTCGAAATCGAGCCACGAACCGCGATAGGGAATCACGCGCGCGGCAAACAGGTATTTGCCGGAGGAATGCGTCTTGCCTTTATCGTGATCGAAGAAGACGCCGGGGGAGCGATGCATCTGGGACACGATGACACGTTCGGTGCCGTTGATGATGAACGTGCCCTTTTCCGTCATCAGGGGCATGTCGCCCATGTAGACGTCCTGCTCCTTGATGTCGCGGATCGAGCGCGAGCCCGTATCTTCATCGACGTCCCAAACCACGAGCCGCAAAGTCACCTTAAGCGGCGCCGCGAAGGTCATGCCCCGATGTTGGCATTCCTCAACGTCGTATTTCGGCTCTTCGAGTTCGTATTTGACGAATTCGAGCTGGGCCCGTTCGGAAAAATCCTTGATCGGGAAAACCGTGCGAAAGACTTCTTGGAGGCCGAGCCCCTGTCGATCCGCCGGCGGCACGTGCATCTGCAGAAAATGATCGTAGGAACTCTTTTGCACCTCGATCAAATTGGGCATGGGGGCAACCTCGGGAATACGCCCGAAATGCCGGCGGATGCGTGTGCGACCCGTGAAGGAATTGACCATGAATTGTCCTCGCGTTCGCGTTACAATCAAACCCGTTGGCTAACCTGGCGGCCGTCATCCACATGACGACCGTGCCGCCGATCGCTTTCTGCAAAAAAAGCGATGGCGGACGGGACGGCGATGCCACACCGCCGACCCCTCCCCCCCAAACCCTGAACCGCCGGCGACGGCGATCGTTCGACGCTGGGCCGAGGGCTTGCGCCGGCGCCCCGAAGCGTCGTCACCATCACCCCTGCCGCGCGGTCTTGCAAAGAACGCCTCTGCACCGCCTATTTCAGTTCCACGGTGGCGCCGGCGTCTTCGAGCTGCTTCTTGATCTTGGCGGCTTCGTCCTTGTTGAGGCCTTCCTTGACGGTCTTCGGCGCGCCTTCGACCAGATCCTTGGCTTCCTTCAATCCGAGCGCGGTAATGGCGCGGATTTCCTTGATGACGTTGATCTTCTTGTCGCCCGCGCCGGTGAGGACGACCGTGAACTCGGTCTTCTCGGCTGCTGGCGCGGCCGCGGTGGTTGCCGCCGCGGCGGCGACCGCGACGGGGGCGGCGGCGCTAACGCCCCATTTCTCTTCGAGCAACTTGGTCAGCTCGGCCGCCTCAAGAACGGTCAAGGCCGACAATTCGTCGACCAGCTTGGCTAGATTGGCCATGTTTTCAACTCCTCGGCTTGAACTTCGGTAAAGGGCGCGGCACGGCCGCTCCCACGGTTTTCAGGACTGACCTTGAAGGGCCCGGGCATTGACGACCCGCGCGAGCTGCGCCGCTGGCGCCTGCACAACCACGGCCACACGTGTGGCCGGCGTCATGAGCAGACCCAAGAAGCTCGCCCGCAATTGAGGCAAGGAGGGCAGCTTCGCCAAGGCATTCACCGCCTCGGCGCTCAGCCGTCGATCCCCCAATCCACCGCCCAGAATCTCAAGCTTTTGATTCTTGGCGGCGTATTCCACGGCGACTTTCGCCGCCGCGACCGGGTCTTGCGAAAAAGCAATGCCGGTCGGCCCTTTCAACAACGAGCCCAGTCCCTGGAATCGCGTACCGTCGAGAGCAAGCCGGGCCAGGCGGTTCTTTGCCACCTTGAAACCGGCTCCCGCCGCACGCATTTGCCGACGCAATTCGGTCACTTCGGCGACCGTGAGGCCAGTTGGGCGCGTTACCACGACCAAGCCGGTTTCCTCGAAGGTCTTTTTCAATGCGGCGATCAACTTGCCTTTATTGTCGCGATCCACGGACAGTTCTCCGTTTTTCGTGTCCCGTCGCGGCGAAAAGCCTCGACAAGGACAGGTTGCACCCGACCCGCCAGCGGGGCTGGCGGATCATTCGCCTGCCCCAGAAGTTCAAGCCGCCGCCGGACCAAGTGGGCCGGCGGAACGCTATTCACCTCTGTCTGTGCCGGCGGAGACCACCATCTCCATTAAGCCGCCCCATGGCGGCACCCGCAGTCTTGGACAGGTAGTACCGACGCCTTGCGGCGCCGGGTCTTCACCGCCGCCGCCGGCAAACTGCCGGACGACGTCGGAAACTTGTTTCAGCCGCGGCTGCCAGCGCCCTGAGCCCCGGCGACATTGCCGAGGTCAAGCTTGAAACCCGGCCCCATCGTCGAGCTGAGGCACACCTTGCGTATATAGGTGCCCTTGGCGCCCGCCGGCCGAGCCTTGTTGATGGCATCAACGAAGGCATTGACGTTGTCGACCAGCGCCTGCTCCGAAAAGCTCGCCTTGCCGACGCCGGCGTTGATGTTGCCGGTTTTGTCGGCGCGGAACTGCACTTGGCCGCCCTTCGCGGCGCGCACCGCTTCGCCCACATTGGCCGTCACCGTGCCCAGCTTGGGGTTGGGCATGAGGCCGCGCGGACCAAGGATCTTACCGAGTTTGCCGACCACGCCCATCATGTCCGGGGCCGCGATCACGCGGTCGAACTCGATCTGGCCGGCTTGAACTTTTTCGGCGAGGTCGTCGGCGCCGACGATATCGGCGCCGGCCTCTTTGGCTTCCTTTGCCTTGTCGCCCTTGGCGAAGACGGCGATGCGCACGCTTTTACCGGTACCGTGGGGAAGGTTAACCACGCCGCGCACGGTCTGATCGGCGTGGCGAGTATCAACGCCCAGCCGCATGGCGACCTCGACGGTCTCGTCGAACTTCGCCGTGGCCCGGCCCTTCAACAGCTTGACCGCCTGAGGCAGCTCGTAGCTCGCCTCAAGGCTCAAACCCTCATAGGCTTTCTTCATTCGTTTTCCCATGCGCGCCATCGCCCTACTCCGTCACTTCGATGCCCATCGACCGCGCCGAACCGGCGATCATCCGGCTCGCGGCATCGATGTCGTTGGCGTTCAAATCCTGCATCTTCTTCTGCGCGATTTCCCGCACCTGGGCCATGGTCACCGTGCCCGCGGTCCCGCGTCCGGGGGTCGTCAAACCCTTGTCGATCTTGGCGGCCTTTTTGAGGAAATAGCTCGCCGGCGGCGTCCGCATCACGAAGCTGAAGCTTCGATCGACATAGGCGGTGATCATCACCGGAACCGGCATGCCCGCTTCCATGCCTTGGGTCTGCGCGTTGAACTGCTTGCAGAACTCCATGATGTTGAGTCCGCGTTGGCCAAGCGCCGGCCCGATGGGCGGCGAAGGATTGGCCTGTCCCGCGGGAACCTGCAACTTGACGTAGCCTGCTATTTTCTTTGCCATGTGAAGCCCTCGAGAGCCGAAGCTGCCTAAACTTTTTCAACCTGCGAATATTCGAGATCGACCGGAGTCGGCCGACCGAAGATCGATACCGCGACCTTGAGACGCGCCTTTTCCTCGTCCACTTCCTCCACGAACCCGTTGAAGGAAGTAAACGGGCCGTCGCAGACTCGGACCTGTTCGCCAACTTCGAACGTGATCGCCGGCTTCGGCCGGGCGACGCCTTCCTTGATCTGCCGCATCAGCCTTTCGGCCTCGGCGTCGCCGATCGGAATCGGTTTGCCACGTCCGCCGAGGAATCCGGTGACTTTCGGCGTGTTCTTGACCATGTGCCAGGATTCGTCGTTGAACTCCATCTTGATCAAGACGTAGCCGGGAAAGAATTTGCGTTCGGTGCTGACCTTCTTGTTGCCTCGACGCAGTTCCACGACTTCTTCGGTCGGCACGATGATTTCGTCGAACATATCCGTCATGCCCTTCTGCTGGGCCTGTTCGCGAATCGATTGAGCGACCTTCTTTTCGAAGCCGGAATAGACGTGAATGACGTACCAGCGCTGTGTCATGCGACTAGTCCCCGAGTCCGAGGATAAACCGCACGCCCATGCTCGCGCCCTGGTCGACGATCAAGAAGAACACGGCCGATAGGATGACCATCACGAATACCATCCCAGTCGTCACCAACGTCTCCTTCCGCGTCGGCCACGTGACCTTCGCCACCTCCTGCCGCACTTGCCGCGTGAATTCACCCGGTGAAATCCGGGCCGCCTTCGCGACCTTGGCGGCTTCGTTCATTTCCGCCACGGCCCGACTCCAACGAGACTGGCAGGAGTGGAGGGGCTCGAACCCCCAACCCCCGGTTTTGGAGACCGGTGCTCTACCAATTGAGCTACACTCCTAGCGCGCAACGGCTGCTCCAGTCCTGCATGTGAGGGCGCGGCCTTCGCACCACTTCCGTTCGGGCACCGTGACGTCCGCGCCGGACCCTCCAACCACACTATTGGATGATCTTGGCGACGACGCCGGCGCCGACGGTGCGGCCACCTTCGCGGATGCGAAACGCAGACCTTCATCCATCGCGATCGGCACGATCAAATCCACCGTCATCGTCACGTTGTC
>CANFCX010000115.1 GCA_947445225.1 Rhodospirillales bacterium | reverse complement strand
GCGGCGCCGACCGGCGGGAGGCGGGCGACCGTCAGGAGACACGAGAGCGGCGCGGAGTGCCGCCCCAGGCCGTGCCGGCGAGGGTCGCGGGATCACCCCGGCTTGGCGCCCTTCATGACCGGCTCCAGATCACCGAAGTCCAAG
The DNA here is from genome assembly GCA_947445225.1 of Rhodospirillales bacterium. Classification (GTDB taxonomy): domain Bacteria; phylum Pseudomonadota; class Alphaproteobacteria; order CACIAM-22H2; family CACIAM-22H2; genus SHVT01. Next base: position 5,937 of record CANFCX010000115.1, on the reverse strand, counting down.
AAGCCGCGTGGAAAGCCTTCGTCGCGGCGTTCGAGACCGGCACCTCCCGCGATGCCGCCGCCGCCAACCAACCGCGCCAAGGCTTGACCCAGAGCCTTGAGGCGACGGAACAGAATTTGGCGACGCGCCTCGACCGGACAAAGAAACTGCGCGCGGCGGTAGATGCTCTCAATCAAGTCCTCGACGAAACCCAACGGACGGCCTTGAACCAAAACCTGTCGGTGGTCCCGCGCGGCGGGTTCTGAACCGTCGCACACACGGGTCGTTGAACGGGGAGGCGCCGGCCGCGCTTCCCCGTTCCCATTTCCGCCGCTTGCGAAAATCTAGGCGCCGTGCCCCGCCGGGGTTAATCTAAGTGACCCAGCGGGATGGGTTTGCGGCAAGAGGATCACATGAGCGAAACCACAAGCGCGGCATCGCGGGTACTGGTCGAGCGGGTGGCCGGCTGGCTGATGGGCCAGGCGCTGAACGACGCCGATCTGGAATCCATCGTACGCGGTTGTTGCGAACGCCTGCATGCCGCCGGCGTGCCGATCTCGCGCGCGCAGATGTCGTTTTCGATGTTGCACCCGCTCTATCGAGCCGCCGGATTTGCGTGGCGGCGCGGTCAGAATCTAAAGGTCGATGCCTATCGTCACGTTCCCGACACCCGTACCACCGATGGATTTACCGCCGATCGCTTCACCAAGAGTCCCTATTTTCACCTGATGACACACGATCTGGATCATCTTCGGCGCCGGCTCGATACCGGCGGCGACGCGGAATTCCCGATCTTCGACGATCTCCGCAAAGAAGGCCTGACCGACTATCTCGCCTTCAGGAGCAGCTTCTCGCTCGGCACCGGCCAGGGCGTACTCGGCTCGTGGTCCACGGATCAACGCGGCGGCTTCGCCGATTCCGAAATCGAGGCCCTGTTGCGGATTCAGGATCCCTTGGCCGTCGCCTGCAAACAGGCGGTTCGGGGCGGCATGGCCAAAAGTGTGTTGTCCACCTATCTGGGGGGCGGCGCGGGCGAACGGGTATTGTCGGGCCAAATCAAACGTGGCGACGGCGAGACCACGCGGGCGGCGATCGTCTGGGGCGACATCCGCAATTCGACGCAGCTCGCCGAAACCCTGGGGCGCGAGGCTTATATCGAGCTGCTCAACGGCTTTTTCGACGCAACCGCCGGCGCCGTGGCCGATGCCGGCGGCGACATTCTCAGTTTCATCGGCGATGGGTTCCTCGCCGTATTTCCCTGCGGCCGCAACCAAAAGGAATCCGTCGCGGCCTGCAAGCGCGCTCTGGCCGCAGCCGAAGACGCGGCGGCTCGGATGGTGACGTACAACCGCGAGCGCAAGGAAAAGGACCAAGAGGCGCTCGGCTACGGAATTGGCCTCCATATCGGCAACGTCATGTATGGCAATGTCGGGCTCGCCGAAAGGTTGTCCTTTTCGGTGTTCGGTTCGGCGGTCAACGAAGTCGCGCGGCTGGAGGCGACGACGAAAAAATTCGCCACGCCGATCGTCGCGAGTGAAGTCTTCAAGACCTATTGCGGCGGCGACTGGGTGCCGCTTGGGCGCGAGAGCCTGCGCGGCGTCAACGCACCGATGGCGGTGTTCAAGCCGGTCGTCGCGGAGGCGCAAGCTCCCGCCGCCTTGGTCGATCGCGGGACAAACCGGAACGTGAGCGACGCCGAAGCGGTCGTCCTCCTCTACCGCCGCCGGCCGGCTTGACAGAAGCGGGGGGTGGGCGCGTTATTGCGTGCAGCCGCGCGCTAAGAAAATAAACGGCAGCGGCGCCGGGTTCTTGGGGGTCCGATGCGGGTAACGGTCGCCGCCATAGCCTTCGCGCTATGCGCCATCGTGGCGAGTAACGGCGTCCGGGCCGAGGACGATTACCGCTTTCTCCGCCTCGACGACAATTACGTCAAATGGGGGCCACCCCTGATGCGTACCAGCGCCAAGGTGCGTTATGCCTTGGTGACGGGCCCGGCGCAATTTCTGGGCGTCCGCAATTGCGGCGACATGAACACGATGGATCGCATCGCCGGCGCCGCGAAGACCGATCTCGCGGCCGTTCGCGCGGAGATCGCTGCGGGTTTTGCCCTGTGGGAAGCCGAGGCCGACATCGCGTTTGAACCGGCCGAAGACCAAAACAACGCCGACATCCTGATCGGCACCACGGTCAACCCGGAAGGCTGGGCGTTTACCGATGTTTCTTATGATCATGCCGGCGACCATGCCGGTTTGACGCGGACAAAATCCATCAAACGGGCCCTGATCTGCGTGAACGCCGGCAAGCCTTGGAAGATCGGATTTGGCGGCGATCTCGGGATTTACGATTTTCGTTACGTGTTTGCCCATGAAATCGGTCACGCCATCGGGCTGGGTCATTCCGGCGAAGGCGGGCAGGTGATGTCGCTGCAGTATGGCGAACAATTTCGCACCCTTCAGGGTGGCGACCGCGCCGGCGTCATCGCCCTGTATGGCCGCAAACGGCCACCGCCCGCGGCCGTACCATGACCAAACGCGGCGCGTTTTGGTTTTTTCTGCTCTGCACCCTGGGCTCCACCGTCCTGGTCGGGGCTTCGGCTGTGCTGTCCGGAGTCGAGAGTTGGGGACTCTCCATTCACGGCTTCATCGCGATGGGATTGGGGATGTTCTTTTGCCTGGCCGTCGGCATCGGATTGATGACGCTCGTATTTTTCTCGGCCCGCAGCGGACGTGACGACCGAGCCTGAGGCGTTGCGGAAAATCGCGCTATCGCGCATCATATTGCCCGATTCGGTCGGCACGCCGGGTGAGCCGGCGGACGGCAACCGATGCGAAATTTGACGAACAAAATGGAGGGCCAAAAAATGCGGAGGATTGCCTTGGCGCTGGCGCTGGTGGCGCTCCCCTTCTCGGCGGGGATCGCGCTCGCGCAGCAGGATGTGAAAGAACGGTCGGACGCCGCGCGGGCCGCGGCGCTCGATTTCGGCATGACACTCGTGGGTGAGCTTCAGAAGGCCATGGCGGCTGGCGGCCCGATCAACGCGATCGGCGTCTGCAATGTCGAGGCGCCGAAGATCGCGACCGCGAAAGCGACGGAAAAGAAGATGACCATCGCCCGCACCAGCCTGAAGCTGCGTCAAGCCAACAACAAACCCGATGCCTGGGAGTTGGCCCGGTTGCAAAGCTTCGAGCAGCGCAAGGCGGCCGGCGAGAACCCCATGAATATCGAATTCGGCGAATACACCGACATGGGCGGCAAACGGGTATTTCGCTTCATGAAGGCCATCGCGACCGGCGAGGTCTGCCTGAATTGTCACGGCTCGGACGTAAGGCCGGAAGTCCTGGCGAAGATTAAGGAGCTTTATCCCCAAGACGTCGCCACCGGCTTTAAGATGGGCGATCTCCGGGGTGCGTTTACGATCGTTCAGACACCCTAAAGAGGGCGCAACTGTCGGAATTTCCGAGGGTTTCCTAGCCAGCGAAACAAGAGGGACGGGTGCTGATCCGTCCCTCTCTTGCGCTGATCTCCCGCATACGCATCGATTGACGCTACCCCACAAGTATCGTCAGTCGTCGTAAGAGCGCCAGAGCGGCGAATACCATCGCCTCGCTCGGTTCCGCTTATGCCATTAACGAAATATTTACCTTTTTGGCCGATCCATTTGCCCTGTCGGCGGCGTATTTGAGCGCTGGCTGACCCCGGCACGAAAGGCGGCATCGGTCGTCGTTCGACCGCAGGTTGGATCGAAGACGGGACTTATCCACAGATATTTTCCATGACACGCTTAAAACCACGCGCAGCCTCGGAAGTCCGGCAAACCCGCCAATCATACAGCCGGCGTACGCCCCAGGTTGTGCGCCAGGCTTGGGAGATGGTCCGGTCGACTCAAGTGATCGCGGCAAGATTCAAGGGCGCTCAATATGATTGATTCGCGTCCTGCAAAAAATCTGGTTGAACTTCGCAAAATGCTCCGCTATAGAGAATCGAACTTCGGGATTCGTTTCATCGCGAAGGGAGTCGCTTGACGATGGCTGTGGCCAATAGAGTGGTAGAAGACAACGTCAAACGTTCCGATCCTCAATGGCGCCGCAACGCGAAGGGTAAGTTCTTTCGCTTGGCGGACATTGATCCTCCGGCGGATATGCCGGAAGGCGGCGGGGTCTACGTAATCTGGCATGGCGGCGTTAAGCCGCAGTGGATTGTCGTGGGCCACAACCGGAACCTTCGCGATCATGTCGAAAAGATCAAGAAGGACCAGGAAGTGCGGTCCTACGAGGTCAATGGCGGCGTATTCGTCACCTGGTCGCCGATCATCGAAAATCACCGCGATGGCGTCGTCAATTACCTGATCCAGGTTCTGAAGCCGCTGAAGTCCTCGGTCACCCGCGACGCCAACGCCAAACCGATCGCGGTCTACATCCCCGGCTGATCCGTCGCGGTTTCGCGGCGATAATCCGAACAGCTATAATCCCTCCGTCCCGTCCAGGCCCTCGCTGCGGCGGCTTTCCAGCTCTTGGTCGCCTGCGGCGGACTCCTGAACTTGGTCGCCTGCGGCGGACTCCTAAACTTGGTCGCCTGCGGCGGACTCCTGAACTTGGTCGCCTGCGGCGACGGGACTATACTCGCCATCATGGCCAATTGGCTTTTCAGCATCTCGGCGCTCGCGGCGCTTTTGCCCGCGGGATGGGCGGGACTTAACCCACGTCAGCGGCCCGACGGCACGTTTTGGGGCACGTTGGCCTTGGCCCTGGTTGGACCGGCCTTATGGGTCGGCATGCAGCTTTCCGATTCCTGGCGGACCGGTCTGTCCACCGCGCTTTGGCTCATCATTGTCGCGAGTCTTTCCCTGTTCGTCGCCGTCGCCCTGGCCAACCGGCACGCCTGGCGGCTGACGCCGCTCCTGATCGGCTATCTTTTCGTGCTCGGTGTTCTTGCCGTGATCTGGCAACAAGCGCCCGAACGGCCATTGCTGGGCACGGCCCCGGCCGCGTGGGTGCAAGTCCATATTCTGGTTTCCGTCGTGGCTTATGGCCTGCTGACCTTGGGCGCGGTTGCCGGTCTGGGTGTCTTTCTGCAGGAACGAGCGCTTAAGGCCAAACGGCCAAGTCGGCTCACGCGCCTACTGCCTTCGGTCGCCGATGGGGAGAAGCTGTGCCTCGACCTTTTGGTGGCCAGCGAGATCGTGCTTGCCGTTGGGGTGTTGAGCGGGATGGGAACGAACTACTACGAGGTCGGCTCCTTCCTCAGCATCGATCATAAGGCTGTGTTGTCGATCGCGACTTTTACGGTCATCGGCCTATTGATCGTGGCGCATTACCGGCATGGCGTGCGCGGACGCCAGGCCTCGCGGCTCGTTCTCTTCGCCTATATGCTGCTGACTCTGGCCTATCCCGGCGTGAAATTCGTGACCGATGTCCTGATGGGGTCATAGGCCGAAATTTCTGTTGCATCGCGGTACAGCGATGCTATTCTGCCTAACAATTAGCCACAAATTGTTGCTGCACAAAATATGAGCATAAGTATAGGGCCAGTGTCGCTGGCGAGCCCTGTTGTTCTGGCGCCAATGTCGGGGATAACCGACATGCCCTTCCGGCGCACGGTCAAACGCCTGGGCGCCGGGCTGGTCGTTTCCGAAATGATCGCCAGCCAGGCCATGATCCGGCAGTCGCGTCAATCGACCAAGATGGCGGAGAATTGCCCGGAAGAAGCGCCGATGGCCGTGCAACTCGCCGGCTGCGAGCCCGACGTCATGGCCGAAGCCGCGCGTCTGAACGCCGATCTTGGCGCGGCCATCATCGACATCAATATGGGCTGTCCGGCCAAGAAGGTCGTCAACGGCTATGCCGGATCGGCGCTGATGCGCGACGAAAGCCACGCGGCCAAGATATTGGAGGCGGTCGTGCGCGCGGTCCGCCTGCCGGTTACGCTCAAGATGCGTCTGGGCTGGGACGACGGCAATCG
>CANFCX010000114.1 GCA_947445225.1 Rhodospirillales bacterium | reverse complement strand
TGTTGAGCAAGATGTTCTCGCTCGCCGAGTTGTGGGGCCTGCGGTCGGACGGGTCCAATCCCTGCGGAAAGGTGAAGCGGTACAAGGAAAGCAAGCGCGAGCGGTTCTATGCGGCAGACGAATTGACCCGCCTTGGCAAGACGCTGGTAGAGGCCGAACGCACCGCTACCGAAATGCCGGGCGTCATCGCCTCAATCCGGTTGCTCGCCTTTACCGGGTGCAGAATGAGCGAAATCCTGGGCGCGACCTGGGACGCCGTGGACATGGCGGGCGGTACGCTACGCTTGGCGGACGCGAAGGCCGGGGCGCGGACCGTGACGCTGGCGACTCCCGCCCTGGCCGTGCTAGCGGACCTGACCCGCGACGGCGCGAATGTCGTTCATGGCCCCGACCCGTCAAAGCCCCTGTCGGCTAACACACTTGAAAAGGCTTGGAGCCGCATCCGCGACCGCGCGAAGCTGACCGACGCGAGGCTACATGACTTGCGACATACGGTCGGGACGTTCGCCGGGCAGGCATTCAACGCCTTCCTGGTTCGCGACCTTTTGGGGCATAAGACGATGGCAATGACAGGCCGCTATGTCTCGCGTGACGCTGATCCGCTTCGGCAAGCCGCCGATCACGTCGCCGGCCGCATTGCCGCAGCGATGGCCGGCAAGTCCGCCGACCTGGTGAAGCTCCCCACCGCCGCAACTGGCCGCTGACCGAACGGCCGGAAAGGCAACCCCGCCGCGCCACCCTTCCCCTTTGCATATCTGAGACAATGCCTTATAGTCAGCAAATGCGTGTTGTCGCCACGCGGGTCTATGACCGCCGGGCGCGCAAGCTGCTGACGCCGGAGGAAAGAGCCGCCGCCGAGCTTTCAATCGCGCTGGCCCCGGACTTTTGGCCTGTCATTCCCGGTACGGGCGGGGCGCGCAAGGCCAGGGTGGCGCGCGGCGGCCGGGGGAAGAGTGGCGGTGCCCGCGTCATCTACTTTGCGATGACCATGCGCGGCCTGTTGTTCCTGTTGGACGTGTACGCAAAGAACGAGAAGGGAGACTTGACTGATGCCGACAAAGCCGGACTCCGCAAGGTCATCGAGGCCATCAAGGCCGAAGCATAGTGCCGCCGGGCGACGCCTGCTCGCGTCCGCCAAGGAAGCATTGGCCTACAGCCGCCGTGAAATCGACCTTCCGTCCTATGCGCTGCGCGTCCCGGAGTCGGTGGACGTGGCGGCCGTGCGCCGCGCCCTTGGCTTGTCGCAAACCGCTTTTGCCGCGTCCTTTGGACTCGACGTGACCGCTATTCATGCCTGGGAACAGGGCCGCCGTCGCCCCGACCGCGCGGCGCGCGTATTGCTCGCCGTGATCGCCAAGGAGCCGGGGGCCGTTCGCCGGGCGCTGGCCGCGTAGCCGCCCCCGCCGCGCCACCTTCGCTTGTAGGGCGCCGGTAGGGGGCCGAATGTCAAAGACAACTCGACGCCCGACGCTCGCGGACTTCAACAGCATCGTCGCGACATTTGAAGGCTTACCGGAACCGGGCCGCCGCCGGCTTCACGTCATGCTCAAGAAGACGCTCCTGGCTTTCGGCTTCGACCGCCACGAAACGGCCAATCCGCCGCCTTCACTTTCGCGGGACTACTTCGCCAACATCGTGAACGCCGCCGACCGGTTGCTTAAATTGCTCTTCGACCCGGCCGGCAACCTTCCCGAAGCCGCAACTATCGGCGATTTCCACGAGGCCCCGCCAGCGGTCCACGGCGCATTGATCCGCGCCCTTCCAAGAGCGCGTGCCACCCTGCGCATGGCGGCGCGCAAAGCCGGCCGGATGAACAGTCCCGCCGTCTTGCGCGTGCACAGTCGGGAGCATGAAAGCTATGAGCCGCCGGCGCCGGCGGTCGCCTACATTGGCAACCCGGACGTGCGACGCTATTACGAAAACGACGCCCGGCTCAACGCCGCGATCCGCTATTTGAGGCTGATCCGCGAGTCAGCCAACGTCGCGAGCAAAAAAAGCGCGAAGGCGGTCAAGGCCGGTCGCGGCGGTTTTCGCAATGTCGGCAAGGTCATTCAAAGCAATCTGCTTTTTCGCCTGTTCGACAACTACGCCCACCTGAACAAACTCTACCCGGCCGCGGCCCCGCCCCAGGGCATTTCGCACCACCCTTTCAAGGGCACTCACTACGGCCGGCCGCTGGCATTCGTCAAAGCGTGCCTCGCCGTGCTCGCCAAAATACGCCACCCCGCTTTCGGCGAAGTCTCCGACAATGTCATTCGAGCGGCCTGGACTCGCTGGTCAAATCAAAGGCCGAAAAAACTTTGAATTGTGGCGAACAGGTTTGATGACTGCCACGTAACACTTCGGCTACGCAAGTCCTTGCCGATACCTCTCGGACCAAGGACTCGATATGACCCCGAACACAACACAGAACATCGAGCACCTGCTTCGGGAAACCGAGGCGGCGGCGGTGTTGAACGTGACCGTTGCCGCGTTGCGAAAGTGGCGGACGACCGGCCGCCACAATTTAAGATTCATCCGCCTGGGCGGTGGTAGGGCGATTCGTTACTCGCCGGCTGACCTTCGCGTTTTCATCGAAAGCCAACGCCGGACTTGGACTCGCGGCCCCGCCGGCGACGGTGGCGCGCGATGACCGGCGCACCCAGATTCGCCGCTCCAGACCTGGAGCTTGAATTCATCCGCGCCCTTGCCGACGCCGGGCTTGCGCCCTACGACGGCGGGATCATCCCCGGCGACGGGAAGCTCCATCGTTTCCGCCTGCAAAATGACAAACCCGGCCGGCGAAATGGCTGGGCCGTTCTTCACATGGATGGCGTGGTCCACGGCATCGGCGGAAGCTGGCGGACCGGCGAGCGAATAAATTGGACGCCGGACGGCACCAGGACGACCGCAACCGATCACGCCCGCCTCGCCGAGGCACGACGCGAGCGCGGAGTCGATGGAGCCAAGGCCGCAGCCAAAGCGGCGGCGAAGGCGGCTGCACTATGGAGGCGGTTGCGCCCCGCGCCGGCCGACCATCCATACCTTGCGCGCAAGCGCGTCGCCCCCGGGCCATGTCGCGTGACTTGCAACGACTCGCTGGTGCTCCCGGTGACGGTCGCGCGCACGGGCGCAATCATGTCGTTGCAATTCATCCGCCCCGACGGCGAAAAGCGATTCCTCTTCGGTAGCCGGATCGCGGGCGGGCTCTGCATCCTCGGCGCGCTCGACGACAAGGGTCCCGTCGTAATCGTCGAGGGCTTCGCCACCGGCGCCAGCGTTCAGGCCGCAACCGGCTGGCCGGTTGTGGTTGCCTTCAACAAGGACAACCTCCTAGCCGTCGCCAAAGCGATCCGCGAGAAGCATCCCAACGGCGACCTGGTCAACGCCGCCGACAACGACGTGAGCACCGACGGCAACCCCGGCGTCACGAAGGCGACCGAGGCGGCGCGGGCCGTCGGCGCCCGGCTCGCCATTCCGCCAGGACCGGGAGACTTCAACGACCTAGCCGGCGCCAAGGGGACGAATACCGTGCGCGCGATCCTCTTGGCCGCTGGGCCGCCGGACGCCGAACATGCCCAGGCCGAACCTCACAACTGGCCTGCGCCGCAGCCGTTGGCCACGAAAATGACGCCGGAGCCATATCCTGCGGGTGCCTTACCCGACACGATCCGGGCTGCGGTGGAGGAAGTACAAGCCTTCACCAAGGCGCCGGTGGCGCTGGTCGCATCATCGGCTCTGGCAGCGCTCTCCGTCGCCGCGCAGGCGCACATTGACGTGGCGCGGGCGGACAAGCTGACCGGCCCAGCCGGTCTGTTTCTGTTGTCTATCGCCGACTCCGGCGAGCGGAAATCCACGTGCGACGGGTTCTTTACCCCGGCGATCCAAGATTTCGAGAAGGAGCAGGCCGAACTCGCCAAGCCTGGCCAAGAAGCGCACCGGGCGGCGATGGCCGCCTGGGTGTCAAAACAGGCCGGACTGATGGGAGCGATCAAAGAGAAGGCGAAAAAGGGAGCCGAAACCGGCGATCTCGAAGCAAGGCTTGTCGCGCTGGAGGCCGCCAAGCCGAAGGCGCTGCGCGTGCCGAAGTTGCTCCTGGGCGATGAAACCCCAGAAAATCTTGCCTGGCGTCTTGCAACCGAATGGCCTTCGGCTGGCGTGCTGTCGGCCGAGGCGGGAATAGTGCTTGGGGCGCACGGCATGGGGAAGGACTCCATCATGCGCAACCTGGCCCTGCTCAATATTCTTTGGGACGGCGGAACGCTATCCATCGGGCGGCGAACGTCCGTGTCCTTCACGGTGCGCGGCGCACGACTGACTGTGGGCTTGCAGATACAGGAGGCAACGCTGCGGTCCTTCTTCGACCGATCCGGCGGGCTGCCACGTGGAATGGGCTTTCTCGCCCGGTTCCTGGTGGCTTGGCCAGAATCGACACAGGGCTTTCGGTCTTTCAGCGAGGCGCCGAAGAACTGGCCGATGCTGGCCGTGTTCCATCGCCGCATAGCCGCAATTCTTGAAGTCCGACCACAGATTGACGGTGACGGCGCGCTCACTCCGAAAATGCTGACGCTAGCCCCGGACACGAAGGCGGCATGGGTGGCCTTCCACGATGCGATTGAGGCCGAGCTACGCACTGGGGGCGAGCTTTATGACGTTCGCGACGTGGCGAGCAAGGCCGCCGACAACGCGGCGCGGCTGGCGGCGCTGTTCCAGGTTTTCGAGCATGGCACGGGCGACACCGTCGAGCTGCCAGCCTTCAAATCTGCAAGCCGGATCGTGGCATGGCACCTGAACGAGTCCCGGCGATTCTTCGGCGAGCTTGCATTGCCGGACGATTTGGCGAAAGCCGCGCGCCTGGATGGTTGGCTCCTGACCTACTGCCGGCGCGAGCGGGTGGCGTCTGTCCCGAAGCGGACGGTTCAGCAATTCGGGCCAAGCGGGCTGCGGGATAATGACGCCATTTCTGCGGCCGTAGCCGACCTTCAAGAACTCGACCGGGCGCGGCTGTTGTGCCAGGGCAAGCGGAAGGAGATTGCTGTCAACCCGGCGCTGATCAATGGGGGGGCCTCATGACCCTCGCGGCGCTGATCCGGGGGGAACCCCTGCGGCCTGCTACTGCTACAGTTGCTACTCCTGCTACAGGACAGGGGCGGCAGGCCGGAAGTGTAGCAACTGTAGCAACTGTAGCAGTAGCAAATCCTCCGAACCATCAGGCCGATCCTGACACGTTCGCCGAACGGGCCGCGATCATCGAATTCGAGGCGGTGGCGCCCCGCGAGTGGGCGGAAGGTTACGCGCGCCTGCTTGCCATGCCCCGGCCGGAAGCGGTGCCGTCCGAACGGTGGTCTTGCTTGGTCGACGACGCCGGCCGATTCCTCGATACCTGGGGGACCCAGGCGGCAGCCTTGGGCTGGGACACCGCCGCCTTGTTTGGCTGCCACCCGGAGGCGCCTGTTGCCCGGTATGACTGCGCCGGGCTTGCTTGGATCATCGACGGCCGCGCCGTGATCGCCGTCACGTCGGACACCGCCACAATCCGCACGCCGGGCGGCGCCGTCCTGCGCTACTATCGGCGCCACGCATCACAACCGGCCGTCGCCGCCTGGGATTTGGGGGAGCCGCCACGCGAGGATTAGCTGGACGATGCAAGCGGGGCGGCGAGGATGAAAAGGGTAGCCATCTGGGTCTGCGGCATACTGGCCTGCGGCATTTTTGGCGGTTTGGTGGGGAGTAATTTAGACTTCTCCAATGGCGGCTTCTTTGGCTTTTTGGGAGGTGCGCTGGCGTTCACATGTGCGCGCCTTTGGCTGGCCGAAGCCGCTCCAAAGAACTCGAAATGAAACGTCCCCACCGACATCGGTAACTCGCGCATCCGCCTGCTCGACGCGCGTGACTCCGCAAGTTACAACCCACACACGACCGCCGTGACGGTCACGGCACCAATCGGCGAACCGTCCGCCCTGACGTAGACCTCGCGGATCGTCGCTCCCGCTCGCAACAATGAGATAAACGGACCGAGGGCGCATATCCCTCTCGTGCTTCGGGCCCTGAGTTCGTCCGAGATCGTCGCAATGTCGAGATCGACGATGTAGGTTCGGCGCAGTTGTGTACCGTCCGCCTCGATGCGCGTGAGTATAGGCTACCTCGAAAAATAGCCTCTTTCCAGCGCGATCAAAATCCGATTCAAGGATGCTGACACAGCGCGGGGTTTTGCATCATGGGCCAGCCGGGATTTTTCGATTTGCAGCAGCGATATGAGGGGCTGGATGCAAAGTCTGATCCGCT
>CANFCX010000113.1 GCA_947445225.1 Rhodospirillales bacterium | reverse complement strand
GCGACACCGCCATTGCCGCCTTCCGGTTCCGCTACGCTCCACCTCCAGGCGGCAATGGCCAGGGAGGAAGCAATGCACTAACATTCAACCCGGACCACCTAATGGGGGCCGATCACAAGGAGCGCGCCGCCGGCCGCGGTCAATTATTCGGCGCGCAATCCCCGATCCAGGCGGTGAGCTTTGCGATCATGTCGTCGGGGACGGGGGCGCGGTCGAAGGGCATGCGGTCGCCGGTGCCGCCGACGGTCAGATGAGTGCCTCGCACCTTGTGCCAGAGATAGCTCTTTTCCGACGCGCCGGGTGTCACCCGCAACAGGTCGGACTCCATCGAAACGCGGTCGACGAGATTGCTCCAGGCATGGCCGACATCGAGGACGAGATTGGCCGGCGGCTCGCCTTCGCCATGGCATTCGACGCAATGTTGATCGAAGATGCGCTGGATGTCGCGGTCGAAGCTGACCGGAGATTGCGCCGTCGCCGGGTCGCAAGCCTGGGCCCAGGCCGGCGCCGTGGGGAGCGGCGCGAGTGCCGCGGCAACCGCACACAACGCGCGCGCGGCGCGCCTCATGCGGCGAAATCGTCCTTGGTGTAAAGCGCGGTCAACTCCAGCCCCTCGGCGCGGAGATTTTTCTCGGCGCCGGCCAGGCGGTCGACGATGGTGACGATCTTGGCGACCGAGCAGCCCAGATCGCGCACGGCGCGCACCGCCTGCATCACGGATTCGCCCGTGGTGGTCACGTCCTCGAACAGGATGACGGCGCTGCCCGGCTCGATATTGCCTTCGATCAGCTTGTCGGTGCCGCGGCCCTTTTTTTCCTTGCGAACGATGAAGCCGCCGAGCGGCTGGTCCGGCCAGCTTCGCATGCAGACAGTGGCGACGATGGGCACCGCGCCCAGTTCCAGCCCGCCGAGAAAGCGTACGTGTTTTTCCGCTCGCGCGATGGCGAACAACGCATCGGCGATCAGCGCCGCGCCCTCCGGGTGCAGCATCGTCTTTTTCATGTCGAAGAAAAACTGGCTCTGCACGCCGGAAGCGAGCGTGAAATCGCCGCTCAACAACGAGCGCTCCTTGATCAGCCGGCGAAGGCGTTCGCGGTTATCGGGTGAGGGGTTCATAGCCGGCGACATTCGCTCTAGCCCGCGAATTTCTGGCCGATCCACACGCCGATGGTGGCCGCGGCCCCGGTCAGGATGGTGCCCCAGGCCATGTCGATGACACTTAACGAAACCGACCAGTCCTTCAGGGTCGCGAGGTTGGTGAGGTCGTAGGTGCCGTAAGCGACCAGGCCGAAAACCGCGCCCATCCACAGGGCGGTCACGACCGAGCCCTCGGCCATCGCCGGGCGGATGACGAAGATCGCGAGTCCCGCGCCATAAAGCAGATAGAACAACACCACCGCCCAGATCACCGGCGATTCGGCCAGCAACGCGCCGAGCCGCGGCCGATAGACGGTGTTAACGGTGGAGCTAAGCCAGATGAAATCGAGCAGCGCGAAGGCGACAAGGCTCGCCACCCACGCGATCGCAAAGCCCTTGGTCACGGGCACTCCTGTCGGCAGCCGATGGCGTGGGCGACGTTAACGCCCACCCGCGCGCCGAGCAAGAGACGATGATCGGCTAGCGGCTGACCAGCCAGTTGCGGATGCCGGCCACCGACCAGGCGAGCGCGCCGGTCGCCAAGGCGGCGGCGGCGATTTGCAACAGTGTATCGGCGAGCTGATCGTCGTAGCCGGATTGGGGGTTCGTGGACAGGAGCAGGACGGTCGCGCCGGCGCCGCCGATCATGCCCCAATAAAAAGTGTTCGTGGCATTCCAGGGATTGTTCATCGTCCGTGCCCTCCATTTCTCCACCGGGCGGGGGATGGAAGCGACCGCATGGAGATCGGTCGACACCCGAAATTAAGACCAAATATGCGCGCTGGCCGTTATTTATTCAACGGCAACGGCCGAAATAATTTCCGCGCGAATGCCTGTAAAAGCGAAAACGCGATTGGAATATCGCAAAAAAACAGGGTCACGAATTCAACCAGCTCACCCCTGCGGGGTGGGGCGTCTGTTTAGGAGGGGAAGGCGGGGAGGGGCGGGCGCCAGGGCCGCGGATTACCTGGGTAAGCCGATGTGAACTTGCGAATACGGCGACTGATGGTTTGACAGGGTTGCGAAATAGGTCTAAAATATCTCGTCATTTGTAAAGTCAACGGGAGGTTATCCAATGAACGGCAGGATGCGTTTAGCGGCTTCCCTCATAGCGATCTGTGGGGCCTTCGCCGCGAATCCGGGATGGGCGCTCGATGCGCAAGTGCTTTCATCCCGTCCCAACATGGTCACGGGCGGCGATGCCCTGATCAAGGTCACCGGCGTCACCGCCGCCCCGAACGTGACGGTGGGCACGCGGGATGTATCGGGAGCCTTCGCCGCCGACCCGAAAGGCGGCTTCGTCGGCCTCGTCGCCGGCCTGGCCAACGGGAATAATGAGCTGGTGGTGAAGGCCGGTGCGGAGCAGAAGACGCTGACCCTCGTCAATCACCCGATCAACGGCACGCTGTTCGCCGGGCCGCAGCAGCAGCCCTATGTCTGCGAAAATGAATTCCACGGCCTGGCGAAAGCCGCGGATGCGAACTGCACCGCGCCGACCGTGGTCGAATACCAATATCGCAATACCAAGGGCGCATGGGCCAAGTTCGATCCCGCCGCGCCGCGTCCGGCGGATATCGGCATGACCACGACCAGCGAGGGCAACACCGTCCCGCTGATCGTGCGTCTCGAAAAGGGCGTCATCAACCGCGCCGCTTACGTCATCGGCCTGCTGCACGATCCGGCGGCCGGGCCGCCGCCGTCGCCGACCCGGCGCACGCCGGGCTGGAACGGCAGGCTGGTCTATTCCTATGCCGGCGGTCTTCTGGCCGGTTATCACATGGGCACGGTGATCGGCGCCATGGACGCCGCCAAGGCCTATGTCGGCGGGGTCCAGAACCAGTTCCACGAAACCCTGATCGAGCAAGGCTACGCCCAGGCCGCCAGCTCGCTCAACGCCTTCCGCACCACCACCAACGACGTGGTCTCGGCCGAATCGATGGCCAAGGTTAAGGAGCGGTTCATCGAACAATACGGGGCGCCTTTATACACCGTCGGCACCGGCGGCTCGGGCGGCTCGATGCAGCAGCACCTTATCGCCAACAACTATCCCGGCCTGCTCGACGGCATCTTCCCGCGCATCAGTTATCCCGATGCGATGACGTTCTTCTGGCCGCTTTACGATTGCGACCTTCTCGTCACCTATTTCAAGGAGACCAAGCAGCCCTGGAGCGAGATGCAGAAAGACCTCGTCTCCGGCAAGAAGAGCTATCACTATTGCCCGAGCAACGGGGTTAGCTACACCAACCAGAATCTGCGGGTCGACGTGGCTTGCGATCCGGCGGTGAAGGACGCGGTGACCTTCGGCGACATCAAGCAGCCGCGCTGCACCTATCAGGACAATCTGGTCAACATCTTCGGGACCGACTCGCGGACCGGCTTCGCCCGCAACCCGTGGGACAATATCGGCGTGCAATACGGCCTGTCCGCGCTCAACGAAGGCGGCATAAGTATCGAGCAATTCATCGACCTCAACGCCAAGATCGGCGGCCACGACGTCAACGGCCGACCGGTGCCGCAGCGCAGCAAGGGCGATCCCGAAGCCTTGCGGATCGTCTACGCGACCGGGCGCATCAACGACGCCGGCGCGGGGCTGGCGGAAATTCCGATCATCGACATGCGCGGTTACACCGACGGCAGTTGCTCCGTCGCACCCTGCCCGCCGCGCGCCTACACCGCCGTCGATATCCATGACGGCTATCACAGCGAAACCATGCGGGCGCGGCTGCTGGCCGCCAACGGCACCGCCGACAACCACGTGATGATGATCGCCTTCGAAACCGGGGATCGCGGACCGGACGCGCCCCTGTCGAAGATGACGATGGCGGCGCTCGGCCCCATGGACAAGTGGCTGACCGGGATCGCCAACGACACATCCAGCCGGACCAAGATCGAAAAGATCAGGGCGCACCGCCCGGCCGAGCTGGTCGATGGCTGCTACACCAACGCGACCGCGAAGATCACCGACTGGAAACGCTGCCAGCAGCTTTTCCCGTATTTCTCCAACGCGCGCATGGTCGCGGGCGCGCCGCGGATGGACGACGTTTTCAAATGCCAGCTTAAGGCGATCGATCCGAAGGATTACGCCAAGCCGCTGACCGCCGATCAACTCGCGGCGGTGAAGGCGGCGTTCCCCGAAGGCGTGTGCGACTGGTCGAAGCCGGGCGTGGGCCGCACGAAACTGGGCGGCACCTGGGCCTTCTATTCCGGTAACGCCCGAGTGGAATTCCTCGGCGCGGCGAAATAGCGCGCGAGTAAACGTGGGGCGGGGGCTCGTTCCCGGAGCCTCCCGCCAACCTCCAAAAGCCGCGGGCGCTCGATCGAAAGACCGGGCGCCCGTTTCTTTTGGTCGAGGCAGCGGTTACGCTCCCAGGAGGCCGCTACCGCGCCTCCAGCCCTTCGCGCAGATGGCGTTGTTCGTAGCGGGCGATGGCGTTGTCGAGGTCGCGTTGGGTGAAACGCACATCGGCGGCGGCGCTGTCGAGGTAATTGTCCAATTCGCCCAGCGCCGCGCGGATCGTGTTGAAGCCGCGGCCTTCCTTGGCCAGCACAACCATGCCGCGCAATCCTTCGATCAGCTTCACGATTCCGTCAACCGCGTCGCGCTCCTCGACCGCCGTTTTGTAGGCCGCGCCGCTGGCAATTTCCAATTGCATTTCGCACCTTATGCAGCAACCTTTATTGCATAAGGATATTTTCTTACACTGTAGTAAATTAGTCAAGTCATGTTGCTTGCCGTGGATAATTTGTTGATGAAATTGCCACACCGAGACAAATCGTCAGGAGAGACAACGCCTTGCCGGGAATCCGCCGAATTGCCGAAAGCGCCGCGGCCGCCCAAGCCGGTTAGGCGGCTTCGGGCACCAGGGCGCGGATGACGCCGAGCATCTGGCGTTTGCGCGCGGGATCGGCCAGGCGGGCCAGCACCTCGTGGATTTGCTGATCCTCGGTCGAGGGCGGGCCGGTGAATAGCTGATGGATTTCGATGCCCAGAGCGGTCACCAGCGCCTCCACATGGGCCTGGTTATAGGGGGTGATCCCGCACTCCAACCGGCTGATAAGCCCGGCATGTTTGCCCATGCGTTCACCCAGTTGGGTCTGGGTCAGGCCCAGCTTTTCCCGCCATTGGCGAATACGCAGGGGCTGATATTTCGGGCTGAGGTTGCGCCGGGGCCGGCCGCGTCCGCGCACCTGGCCGCGACCGGGCCGTGTTCCGGTCGCCGATGGGGGAGCCGCGCCCGATGGTTCGGCCGTCGCACGGTTCACATCGGGAGGCGTGGGGCCGCCATCGGGGGGTCCGGAGTCGCGGGACTTACGTTCCGTCATCATTGATTACTGCGTTCTCGCCCTCTGGACGCGTATTTTCACACAGTAGGAAAAAATGTCAACCCACCTCATGCGTAAATCTTTTGGTTAATTTTACTACCACATGACAATATCCGCCCCATGACCTTGGGCGAATATCTGGAACAAAACGCACTGACCCTGGCGGCCTTCGCCGCGCGCATCGGGCGTTCCGCCGCGACCGTCAACCGGCTCATCCGGGGGTTGAATCGGCCGGAGTGGAAAACCATTCGCGCGATCGAAAAGGCGACCGCGGGCACGCGGCCGCGGGCGGGGGCGGGTTCATGAGCGAACACGAAGACGCCGAAGACTGGGCACGCGCGGCGGTGTGCGCCTTGCGCCGCGAGGGCCTTTCCCCGCGCGGCGTGTTGCGCGCCTTCGAGCGGCGCTGGACCAGCCTGAGTGAACCCGGTTGGGACGATGTTGTCGACAAGGTGGCCGTGGCTTGGTTCACCGCGCGCAACAATCGGCGGCTGGCGGCAAAGCGGGGTGCAGGCCCCGCCGGCGAAGCCGGCCGTTCCGGAGTCGGCGGCGAAGCCGGCCGTTCCGGAGTCGGCGGCGAAGCCGGCCGTTCCGGAGTCGGCGGCGAAGCCGAATTTGCCAGGGGTGCGGCATGAGGCCGCTGTCGCGGATGCTCGCGCGCCTGACGCCAGGACAGCGGCGCTGGGACGCGGAGGAAGATCGCCGGATGTTGGGTCTCTACGATGGCGGGTTGAGTTACCGCCACATCGGGGGACGGCTGGCGCGGTCGAAGGAAAGCATCAAGGCGCGGGTCGATGTGTTGATCCTGCGCGGCGTGCTCGCTCGGC
>CANFCX010000112.1 GCA_947445225.1 Rhodospirillales bacterium | reverse complement strand
TATCGGCGTTTTCTCCTGCGCTGTCGCGATCCCCACGGCCTGACCTACCTGCAACCCGGCCGCTTCCTGCAACCCGGCGACGATTTCGACGAATCCCGATACCGCTTTTGCCCGGCGCCCCCGGGGGTTTCGGCGGGCTGGGAAAGAGGCGGCTCGCTGGGTGCGGCCATGCGGCAGGGTTTCGATTCCTATCGCGAAAATGTGGTCGTGCCCTTTTATCGCGATCATTTCGCCCGTCTGCGCCGGCAGATCGTGCTGGTCGATGTTTTTTCCGCCCTGCGGTCGGGACCGGCCGCCTTCGAGGATTCGCGCCTGTCGCTTTCCCGGGTGCTGGACAATTTCCGCTACGGCAACGGCGTTCTGGAACGACTGCTCGGACGCGGGCGGATCGACCGCGCGATCTTCGTCGCGACCAAGTCCGATCACATCGCGCGTTCGCAATTCCTCAATCTTAGCGCCCTGTTGCGCGCGATGACGATGGGGGCCAGCACGACGGCCGAGGCACGGGGCGCCGACGTGGAGTTCGAAATCGCCGCCGCGCTGAAATCGACCCTGCACGCGGTTCGCCGGCTGGACGGCCAGCCCCATGACGTGTTGGTCGGCGTGCCGATGGGTGAACGCAAGGCGCGCGGGGTCATGCCCGGCATATTGCCGGACCACCTTCCGCTGCCTTCGGATTGGGGCGATGGTAATTTCGGGTTCGTCGAATTCGAGCCGCCGTCGCTGGCCTCTGCGCGCGATAATGGTTTCGACAACATCCATCTCGGCCTGCTGCTCCAACACGCGCTGGGAGATTTGTTCCGATGACGGCGAAGGAAAAACCGCGGCCGGAAATCCTGCCCGAAGGCGCCAGCTTCGAGATGATCGAATCCTGGTCCGCGCCGCTCGCGACAGCCGGGGAGTTGGAACCCGCTTCGCCCCGCCCGCCTGCGCGCCGGCGCGGCGGGCCGGGAAAGTGGTTCATCGGTTCGGCGGTCTTGTTGGCCGGCGGGTTGATCGTCAGCGACGTGGTGCTGTCCCTGTCCCTCCTCTTCGAGCACAGCCCCGTCCTGGCCGCCGCATTATCGGCCGTCGCGGTGGCGGCGACCGGCAGCGCCCTGCTGTGGGCGGTCGGTGAGGCGCGGCAGCTAGCCAGGCTGCGATCGGTAGCGGCGTTGCGCGACGAGGCCGAGGACATCATCCGGCGCAATGGCTACGACCTCGCCTTGCCCTTCATCGAAAAGCTGCGGCGCGATTCGCGGCCGGCGCTTTCGGCGCCGGGATTTGCCGAGCTGGAGCGCAAGGCGCGCCATGTCCAATCCGACCGCGGGCTTTTGCTGCTCCTCGATCGCGAATTGCTGCTTCCCAGCGACGACGAGGCCTATCGCGCCGTCGCCCGCGCCGCCCGCGATTGCGCGGTTGCCGTGGCCGCGAGCCCGATCGTCACGCTCGACACCGCCATCATCCTGTGGCGAAGCCTGCGCATGATGCGCGAAATCGCCGGTGCTTATGGCTACCGCCCCGGCATCGCCGCCTTGTCTTTCCTGTTGCGGCGGGCGCTGACCGGGGCGGCCTATTCGGCCTTGGTCAATGTCGCCGGGGATTTGTGGGTGCAGCATCTCGGCGGCAAACTCGCCGGTTATGCCTCGGCGCGGCTCGGCGAGGGTGTGCTGGTCGGCATCCGCGTGGCGCGTCTGGGCCTGCTGACCATGCAATCCTGCCGCCCCCTGCCCTTCCAGAAGGAACACGAGCCGCGCCTGTCGCGCCTGCGCCGCGATATCCTACAGACGGGGCCGGCCCAGTCCGAAGATTAGGCGGTCGAGCGCTGCTGAAGGCCAAATAACAACCGCGTGGCAGCCGTTTAGCGGCGGCGGCTGCCGCTCACTTCGCGTACAGAAACGTCCCCAGAATCACCCACCGCCGCGCCACGGCGGCTTGGCCGCGTTTGGCGCGCAGCGGCGTGGTGTAGTGCCAGAACGGCAGGCGATAGACGGCGATGCCGCCGGGTGCTGCGACATTCACCATCTCGCTGAAATGCCCATCGCGGGCATAAACCAGGAATTGATCGGCGACCGCGGCAGAGGGCAGCGACAGGTGCACGTCGACGTACCCGTCCTTCGCCCTCGGATTTTCGGGATGGTGATCGGTGTGCGGGCCCTGGTAATCGCCGGGCGCGTAGCGCAGCACCTGGACACCCAGTTTCGGATCGAGGCGCCGGCCCGCGACCGCCTCGGCGAATTGGCGAAAGCCCGGGGAGCGCATCATGGCAAACAGCCCGATCCGATCCGCCGCCGCCCAGGCCTTGCCCCGGCGCTCCAGATAGGCGGTGCGGAGCCGGGCCACCTTTCGGAGGCGTTCTTGATAGTTGCGTGTCTGGCCCGTGATGGATTCCGGCGGGATGGCATCGGACAGCGGCGACAGGTGCGGCGCCATTGTTTTTTCGAGCAACCCGTCCATCGCCGCCGCCGTCTCGCGCCCGATGGCGCCGGGAATCCAGGCGAAGGGCGCGTCCGCGGTAAGCGCGGGCTCGCGGCGCTCCAACACACTGCGCCCTGAAGGCGAAAGCAGATCCGAAAAATCCGCGGGAAGGCGGCGCCGGGTCACGGGCACCGCCGCGGCGGGCGCGTGCCGGTCCGCGCTTCCGCCGCTGTTACAATCGCGGTCACCCTACCTTTTCGGTCTTCGGAGCGGGGAGAGTCACGCGCACCTCAGTCCCGACGCCGGGCGTGCTGGCGACCGTCAACGCGCCGCCATGTAATTCGGCCAATCGGACGGCGATGGGCAGGCCGAGACCGGCGCCGCGTTTATCCGTTCGCGACGCGGAATCGATCTGGCCGAAGGGCTCCAACGCCACCTTGATTCCCTCGGCGTCCATGCCGATTCCGGTGTCGAGGACCTCGATCGATGCAGCACCGGACGGCTCCGCCCGGATGCGGACATCGATGCGCCCGCCCTGCGGCGTGAATTTCACCGCGTTAGACAACAGATTGAGAAGAATCTGGCGCAACGCCAGGTCATCCGCAAAAACGATCACCGGGCGCTCGGACCGGATGTTGAGTGAAATGGCCTTTTCTTCGGCGTCGCGGGCGACGATCGCCACGCAGTTCTCCGCGAGCCGGTGGGCGTCGAGCATCGTCGGGTGCAACTCCCGCCGTCCGGCCTCGATCCGCGACAGATCCAGGATCTCGTCGATGATGTTCACTAACAACAGGCCGCTGTCACGGATGTGCTCGACATATTCGCGATAACGCGAATTCCCGATCGGACCCAATTTCTCGGCCAGGATGACCTCGGAAAACCCGACGATCGCGTTCAGCGGCGTACGCAAATCGTGGCTCGCCGAAGCCAAGAACATCGACTTGAAGCGGCTGCTGGTCTCGGCCTCGCGCCGCTCCGCGCCCAGCGATACGACGGTCAGCACATTCAGCGCCAGAACGACCAACAGCACACCCACGAGTTGAAGCGGATTGCCGAAACCCGCCTCCGGGAATGGTCCGTAGCCGGCCACCGTGCTGGCGCCCGCCACCACGGCGACTAGGGCGATCAACGTATAGGCGGCGCGCAGCGACATTCGCAGGGCGATCCAGGACACCGGCAACACCAGGAGAAAGGGGAAGGCCCAGCGGATCGGCCCTTCCAAGGGCAGCGCCGCGAAGATGACAACGACGGCGGCGGCGACCGCCGCGAGGGCGGCGTGATCGGCCAAGCCCGTCCGAAAATCGGGTGGCGCCGCCGATTCCCGCTCGACCCCCAGCCAGAGCAGTAGGGCCGGGGCGAAACACAATGCACCCCCGCTGTCCGACAGCCACCAACGCACCCAGATGTCGGTCGCCGCGTCGAGATCGAAGGGCTGGCCGATCGACAGCGCGAGTACGCCGCCGGTCGCGGTCACGGCGGGGTGAAGCAAGACGTTGCAGGCGATGAAAACGACCACCCCGCTGAACCGGTTGAACAGGCCCGCATGGGGACGAAATCGCCGGGTCGCCGCGGCGCCGACAACGGGCCCCAGCGCGTTGGCGAAGGAGATAATGCCGGCTTCGTGGATAGTCGGATCGAACAATCCATAATTGACGGCGAAGGACGCCACCAAAATGCCGGGAAACAGCCGCCATCCACCCATCAGCGCCGCCGCCACCGAGATGCTGGCCGGCAGCCAGATCGGCGCCGGGAACAACCCGTATTGCGCGCAGAAAACGCTGATTGCTAAGCCAAGCCCGCAATACAGAAGGGCCACGATCGCATTGGCCATGGCCCAACCGCCGAGGCCAAGCGTGCCCAGGATCGCGGGGTGCAATTCGGGCCGGGCGGAGGCGTCGGATTCCCCAATGGGCGAACCGACGAGCGACCCCTCATGCGGCGACACAATACTTCCCAATTTTGACAATCCGCCGGCAATCGTCCGGCGCTCCCCAGGCGTGCTAGATGTTTCGTTGCCGGCCGGATCATGGTGCAAGGCGGCAGCCGGTGCCAGCTATACCAAAGGTGCCATCGCCGCGACAAAGGAAACACATTGGACCTTCCCTCCCTCCGCCCAGGCGCGTACCTTTGTCCCAAATGACACGCCGTTCCGGGGGATCGTTCCCCTGGCCCCAGGACAAGATGAACGCTGACCGAGGCCATCGCCGTTTGGCGTGGATCGCGGTCAGTTTCTTATGCGTGTCCGTCACCACGCGCATTGGCTTGGCGATTTTCAGCGAGACCGATTACGGCATCACCGATTGGGCCGAGTTCATGGGCCTTGGTTTGGTGTTCGATTTGGCCGTCCTGCCTTGGTTCCTGCTCCCTTGGACGATCTATGAAGGCGTGGTCCCCGTCTTTTCGCCGCGCGCCCGGCTGCCTGGCCGGTTTGAAGGTGCGTGGGCGGCGGCATGGGGTTGTGCCTATCTCGCGCTGTTCCTGGTCATCGCCGCCGCGGAATTCGCCTTTTGGGCCGAATTCAACAGCCGCTTCGATTTCATTGCCGTCGATTATTTGATCTACACGACCGAAGTGCTCGGCAACATTTCGCAGAGTTTCCCGGTCGGCTGGTGGTTGGCGGCGATCGTCGGCGTCTGCCTGCCCGTGTGCTGGTTTACCTGGCCGCGCGCCAGGCGCGCGGTCCCGGCGACGGGGACGATTCGCTGGAGCCGTCCGCTTATCGCCGCCGCGGCCATGGCGATGGGCGCGATTTTCATCGATCCGGAGATGACCGGCGCCAAATCCGATGTCTTCGTCCAGCAATTGTCGTTGAACGGCGTGCGCGCCTTCGCCCATGCCTACACCCTGAACGAATTGGAATACGATCGCTATTACCCCACCTTGGCCGTGGCCGAGCGCGATGCCGAAATCCGGGAACTGCTTCGCGAACAGAGCTCGAATTTCGTCGCCCCCACCGGCATCACGCGCAAGGTCGCGGCGCGGCGGCCATTGAGAAGAACGAACGTCGTTTTGATTTCGGTCGAAAGCCTCTCGGCGGAATTTCTCGGGCATTTCGGCAACACACAGGGGCTTACACCGGAACTCGACCGGCTGGCCGATGCCGGCCTTCTCTTCACCCGCCTTTACGCCACCGGCACGCGAACCGTCCGCGGATTGGAAGCCCTGTCGGTGGGCACGCCGCCGACGCCCGGCCAAAGCATCGTGCGGCGGCCAAATAACGATGGCCTGGAAAATCTGGGAGAGGAACTCCAGGAACAAGGCTGGAAGACGTTTTGGATCTATGGCGGCTACGGGCTCTTCGACAACATGAACGTCTTCTTCGAGGGCAACGGATACGAAGTGGTCGACCGGTCGGACGCCGCATCCGAGGGCGTGACCATCCACCACGAAAATATCTGGGGCATCGCCGACGAGGATCTCTATTCCCTGGCCCTGGCGAAATTGGATCGCGCCAACGCCGAAGGCACGCCGTTCTTCGCCCATGTCATGACGACATCCAATCACCGCCCCTATACCTTCCCAGAAGGCCGCATCGACCTGCCGCAGAAAAGCCGGGAAGCCGGGGTCAAATACACGGATTGGGCCATCGGCGATTTCATCCGGCGCAGCGCCGGCAAAGCCTGGTTCGACAACACCCTGTTCATCATCGTCGCCGACCACACATCAAAAGCCGGGGGCCGGAGCGATCTCCCGCCCCAACGGTATGAAATTCCGATGATCTGGTATGCCCCGGGATTGGTCGAACCCGGAATCATGCCCAGATTGATGAGCCAAATCGATGTCGGTCCCAGCCTATTGGGGTGGCTGGGGCTGGATTACGAGAGCCGGTTTTTTGGGTACGACATTTTCAATCTGGAGCCCGGCCGCGAACGTGCGTTCATTGGCACTTATCAGAAGCTCGGCTATCTCAAGGCCGACCGCCTGGTCGTGCTGGACGTGAACCGCGCGCCGCAGGTCCTTCCCTCCGGCATTGCCGCGACCG
>CANFCX010000111.1 GCA_947445225.1 Rhodospirillales bacterium | reverse complement strand
GCAGCGCCGCCAGCCGGGTGCTCCATTGCGCGTAGGCGGCGGCCCCTCGCGCGGACAATCCGCGCCAGGCGGCTAGGATCGCGTCGGGAACAACAAAAGGCGCATGGGGCCAGCCGAGTTTTTCCCGGGCCGCGGCGACTTCCTTTTCGCCCAGCGCGGCGCCGTGGGTGGCCGACGTGCCTTGTTTGTTGGGCGCGCCGAATCCGATGATGGTGCGGCAAGCGATCATCGCCGGCGCATCGGCCTTGCGGGCCGCGGAAATCGCGGTGGCGATCTGTTCGGGATCGTGTCCATCCACCGCCTGGACGTGCCAGCCGCTGGCCTTGAACCGCGCGAGGTGGTCGTCGGAAACGGCCAGATCGGTCGGCCCGTCGATTGAAATCCGGTTGTCGTCGAAAAGGACGATCAGCCGCGAGAGCTTGAGGTGGCCGGCAAGCGAAATCGCCTCATGGCTGATTCCTTCCATCAGGCAGCCATCGCCGGCAATGACATAGGTGTGGTGATCGACGACATCGCCGCCAAATCGCGCCGCGAGCAGCCTTTCGGCCAGCGCCATGCCGACGGCATTGGCCAGCCCTTGGCCCAGCGGGCCGGTCGTGGTCTCCACACCGACGGTGTGGCCATATTCGGGATGGCCGGGCGTCTTGCTGTTGAGCTGGCGGAAATTGCGCAACTCGTCGACTGTCATGCCGGGATAGCCGGTCAAA
This sequence comes from Rhodospirillales bacterium, assembly GCA_947445225.1. Lineage (GTDB taxonomy): Bacteria > Pseudomonadota > Alphaproteobacteria > CACIAM-22H2 > CACIAM-22H2 > SHVT01. Next base: position 6,030 of record CANFCX010000111.1, on the reverse strand, counting down.
TAGAGCAAGGCGTATTGCAGCATCGATCCATGGCCGGCCGACAGGATAAACCGGTCGCGATCGGGCCATTGCGGATGCGCCGGATCGAATCTCAGGAAGCGCGAAAACAACACGGTGGCGACATCGGCCATGCCCATGGGCATGCCGGGATGACCGGAATTGGCCTTTTGCACACCGTCCATGGCAAGCGCGCGGATGGCGTTGGCCATGTCCTTGTGGGCGACCGCCGGAGTCGTCGAATCGGCCGCCTTGGGTTGGGCGAGAGTCATGTCCGAATCACCCCTTAGGTCGCGTGAACGCCGAGAGCCGCCTTGACCATGTGATAGGTAATCAAAAGCTGGGTCAGGGCAAGCGGATGGCTGATGATGCGCGGCTCCTTGACGTCGAATTGGCCGACATTTTCGCGCAAATGTTTGGCCTCGGGCAGCAACGTCCACAACATTTCCTCAAGCACCTTGGCGCGTTTTTCCGCGATATTGCCGGAAATCTCCAAGAGATCGACGGGCTTGCCGTCCTTGTCGCGCGACAATTCCAGATGCAATCCGTTCTGCGTGCCGGTTTCGAGAATCGGCGACAGGTCGGGATGCGGCAGGGTCGGACGCAGGATGTGCCGCACGTTGAGATGCGCGCCGCTTTCCTCGCGGTTGTTCTCCGGCGGAAAGAAGCGGATCACGATATCGGCGAACGTACGCTGGGGATGAATATAGGCAGGGCTATCTTCTTTCCGCTTCTCAAGCGACTTGATAACCTCTTCAGCCGTGTAGCCGCGTTTGGACGTATCCCGCTGAATCTTCCATTTGATGCGCAGATCTTCCGACGGATCGAGGTAAGTCTTCACGTCGTAACATTCGCGCATGGCGCGCGTGGTGTAACCGAGCAGGCCTTCGACGATGATATACGGCTTTGCCGCGATGTATTCGGGCCGTCCGAGCGTGCCATCTTCATGGTGATAGACCGGCTTCAGGATCGGCTGGCCTTCGCGCAGTAGGCGCAGATGCTGCTCGATGATATCCACGAAATTGCCGCGCGGGTCGAGCGCGGACAGGCCGTTCTTGGCCCGTTCGGCGCGGGAATACATGTGATAATCGTCGGTGCAGATCGTGGCGACGCGATCGGCGCCGAGAATTTGAGCGATACCGTGGGTGAGCGTCGTCTTGCCCGACGCCGAATCCCCGACGATACCGAGTATGACCGGACTTTTCTTACGATTGAACGGCATCGACGCCTCCTGGCCACCGCGATTGGGCGTGAAGGACGTTGAGATCCGGACAGCCCCCTTCAGGCAGGCGCCGTTCATCTCAACCTCCCGCGGCCCTCTCCGAGACCGGGCAGATGTGCCCAGACGCCGTACTAATCGGCGTTTATCCCAAAGAGCTGAAATCAACGCCTTCCAGCGCGAATTTCCGCCGCTGTTATACGTGCCTCGATCGCGAGGCTTCCTCCCTGACCGCGGCGCCCCAACCAGGAACAACCGCGCCTTGCCGGTTCCGGCATTCTTGTTGGCCGGTAACCCGATCGCCCGAAGCGGGACTCGCGAAGGACCGCTTTGGCTATCAACAAAAGTTTATCACGGGCCCAATCGCCCGAAAGCCCTGAAAGGATGTCTTGGATATGAAAAAAGGGCTGTATAATAACCACCCTTATGGGTAGTGTGAGGCATTGTTTCGCTTCGTGAGGTAGGTCGCGACAGCCTGCGCCCGATTCCGCACGTCGAGTTTTCCATACAGATTTTTAATATGAAATTTCAATGTATTAGGTGAAATTCCCAACCCGCGGGCGATCTGCACCACGGTGCCGCCGGTGCTGAGCTTGGCGAGCACCTCCAATTCGCGTTCGGTCAAGACGTTCAAGGGAGAATCGATCAACGAACGGACATCGACGAAGGGAAAGGCCATGCGTCCGGCTGCGACCGCGGCGACGGTTTCCAACAATTCCTGAGGGGAACCTCGTTTCGAGCAGAACCCCGCTCCACCCAGCGCCATCGCCTGTCTGGGTATGTCCGGATCGCCGGTTCCGGAATACACCACGACCTTGGGCGCGTCGGCCCGATTGCGTAACGCGCGGAGCACGCCAGCGCCGTCCAGATAGGGCATGACCCAACCCATGACCACGACATCGGCCCGCAGCCGGTCGAGCGCCTGCAAGAGCCGCTCGCCATCGCTGGCGACGGCCACGACGCGAAAGCGGTGATCCTCGCTAAAGGTTTGGCGTAACCCCTGCAACAGGATCGGATGATCGTCGACGATCAGGACGTCGATTACGTCGCGCTTTGGGTTGACCATCGATTGCCGGCCAATTCTGTCATCGTCCGTCTTGGCAATAATCAATTTGCGAACCGGCAACAAGATTTCGTCATCGGGCGTGGCGCGGCCCCTCTATAGCGTCGGCGGGATCGCATGGTATACCTTAACCAATCGACTTGACCGGCGCTGATTGGCACGAAGGGGGGCCGTGGGGCGGCGGTTGTCTTGAACATCCCTTAAGACCCACAATGCGGTAGGCCCCGGCCAATGTCCTGAAAGCCGGCCAAGCCCAAGAAGCGGTCATTGGAGGAAGCGCGTGGAAGGTAACCGATGAGAATTAGAGCAAATCTCCTCGAATCGGGCGACTACATGCCCTTGTTGAAATGGCTGCTGTTCACGGTCGTCACGATCTTCGCGTTCGTCCTTTCCTGGTATTTCGGATTGTTTCAGCTCTTGGTCGAAGGCGACAAGAGCTACATCGCGCTTTTCATCCTCATCCTCTACTGCGCCACATCCTTCCATTGTTTGACCCAGGTCGTTTCCATATCGCGCGAGATCAACAGCGCGCGGCGCATCCGCGAGCAGCTCGCGGGCGGGACCAACGGGTATAAACTCTCCGGTGACGATGTCCTTTTGGGCGACGGTAGCTTGGTCCTGCCGGGCAAGGCCGCGGACCATATTCGGAGCCTCGTCATCAAGGCCCGGCAATCGCCGGGCAACCCGCGGCTCGATCAAACGCTGCTGCTGCGCAATCTCGCCGACATGTTACGCACGCCGCTGCAATTCGGTATTTTCATGGGCGACACCGTGCTCAAGCTCGGATTGCTCGGGACCATCGTCGGCTTTATCCTGATGTTGCTGCCGATCGCCACCATCGACGTGTCGAACCCGGTGACGCTCAAGGATTCGATGCGTGTGATGAGCGACGGGATGGCCGTGGCGATGTACACGACCTTGGCCGGGCTGGTCGCGTCGATCCTGATCAAGGTGCAGTATTACGTGCTGGACGACGCGTCCAAACACCTGTTCAGCCTGACCACGAATATGACCGAGGTTTTCGTCGTGTCCGCATTGGAGGCCGACAGCCATGGAAAGCCTTAGCCTCTACGACAAGGAAGAGCCGTTCGACCCCTATACGGTGATGCTCTTCAAGGGGCTTCAGGTCGTCGCCTTCCTATTCTTCCTGGCCCTGATGGCGATCAACCCGCAAGCCAAGACCGGCATGATCGACAGCAAGGCCGAGTTCCTGATCACCATGACCTGGCCCGATTATCACCCGGACGACATCGACATGTATGTCGAAGATCCGATGGGCAATTTGATCTGGTTCCGCAATCCCGATAGCGGGCTCATGCATTTGGACCGCGACGATCGCGGCAACTACAAGGATACGATCACGGTCAACGGCCAGCCCACCGTCAACCCGCTGAACCAGGAAATCGTCGCCATCCGCGGCTTCGCGCCCGGGGAGTACGTGGTCAACATTCACCATTTCCTGGCGGGCACGAAAGAGCCGGTACCGGTGTCGTTGAAAATCGAGAAGGTGAACCCGCGCGTCACCGTCGTACATTACGCGACGGTTCAGCTCGGCTTTCGCGGCCAAGAACTGACGGTCGCGCGCTTTTCCGTGACCGATTCAGGCGAAATCCTGGGCGTCAACACCCTGCCGAAAAAACTCGTGGGTTTGCGCCCACCGGGTAGCTGACGGCTCGCCATGACCTTCGGCGGATTCACCTTGGGCGTCATCGGGATCGTCATTTCCTATGTCGTCATCGCGGTTCTTCTCCTCAGTTTGAACCTGACCTCGCGCTGGGTTTGGTGGGTAAAAGCGCTCGCCATCGTCGTGACCGCCGGATTTTTCCTCGAGAGTTATCTGTCGCTGAACAGCGTCCTCGGTTTTGCGACCGAACAGCCACCGCCGGAACGGTTTCAGATTCTGTGGATGACAACCAGGGAACCGGACAAAAGAACGGGAGACGCCGGCGCGATCTTCCTGTGGGCCGACGAACTTGGATCCAACAACCGGCCGGTCGGCAATCCCCGCGCCTATCGGCTTCCTTACACTCGGGAAATGCACAAGGAATCGGCCTCGGTGCGCCAGAAAATCGGCGAAGAGGACATGGATTTGATGGGAACCGCCCAGAAAAAGGGCGACGAAACCACCAAAGGCAACTCCTCCGATCCCAACGCCCCGGGCGCGCAGGACCTGGCGCCCTTCAGGATCGAGGGAATGCCCCTCCCGCCTTTGCCCTCCAAGGACACGCCGCTGCTGGCGCGCTAACCACGGCGGGCGCCGGTTGGCGCCGCCGCCGGAAGATCGCGGGACGTTATTTCTTGTACGGGTCGCAGCGCGTGTTTTCCTTGCCCCAGAACACTTGGCATTCGGCATAGGTCGGCTCACCCTTGCCGGAATAGGTCGCGAGAACATAGTCGGCGACCCCCGCGATTTCGTCGCGGGTCAGGGGGTTCTGAGGAACCGGCGGGCGGTCTTTCTTGTCGATGTCCGTCCCGCGCACGCCGTAACACCGGTCATCGGTGTAGGCCAGCGTGTCGAAGCTCGGCATGTTCGTGCCGATGCGGCCGCAGGAAACGACCTCCATGAGCTGCTCCTTATTCAGATTGGTCGTACGCAGGGAAGGCGGCGCGTTGCCGAAGCTCGAATCGCCATTGCCGTGCCAGGCATGGCAAAATTGGCAGTTCCCCTTTTCCTTGAAAATCTCCCGCCCGCGGTCCACCGAATCCTGCGCCATGGCGGGCGCGTTGCCCCAAAGGGCCGCGGCAACAACAAACGCAACCCGGGTCCATCTGAAATCGAGGCGTCCGGCCATCCACCCCGCCGATAAGAGGCGCACGAAAGACCTCCGCATGGTTTTCATCCCCCGTTTCCACTTTCGTTCTCTTGGCTTTGACGCACCAACTTTCTTATTCTCCGTCGGAAGGCTCGGTCAAGGCAGCACCGGCGGTTGTTTGGGACCGGGCGCTGCCTGCGACTGCCCGACATCTTGACGGGCTCGCCGTCGCCTTACATAGTCCGCGCCGAGGCGAACCCAATGCTCGAAGGTAAGGACGATGCGAAAAGGAATTTGCGGCCTTCTTGTTGGAGCCGGTTTGTTTGCCGGAACCGCCGACGCCGCCCTGGCCGCCGATGCGGCGGAGGGTCAGAAGCTTTTCATGAAATATTGCGTCGCCTGCCACGACCTGACGCCCAAGAACAAGCTCGGCCCCAATCTGACGGGGATCGTGGGGCGCACATCGGGCACGGTCGAAGGCTTCAAATATTCCGAGGCCCTGAAAAAGGCCGCGATTTCCTGGAACGACGAAACCCTCGACAAATACCTCGCCGATCCCAGGAATTTCGTCATCGGCAATGAAATGGGCCGGGCATTCCTAGGCGTGAAAAAAGAAGACGAGCGGGAAAACGTCATCGCCTACATCAAAAGCCGCAAATAGCCGCGCGGCTTCTCGATTAGGCGGATCGATCCGAACCAGGCCCGCGACCCCCGCCTTACCACTTATGGCGCCGGCCGGTCGGCTTTGCTATGGTCCAGCCCCTTTGGACCGAGCCGCGGAGGGGTGGCCGAGTGGTTTAAGGCGCACGCCTGGAAAGTGTGTGTACGGGAAACCGTACCGCGGGTTCGAATCCCGCTCCCTCCGCCAACTTCCTTTTACAAACTCGTAAAGGCCCACCAACAGCGGCGGAATTCTTTGTGTATTCAAAGGGGTTTGGTCAGACCAAGCGAACCTCAGAGACTGGCAGCACGGCGATTTTCGGTCTCTGAAGGGCTTT
>CANFCX010000110.1 GCA_947445225.1 Rhodospirillales bacterium | reverse complement strand
GATAGACGTTCTGCACGACGTCACGGGTTTCCGGGTCGATCGCGATGGGACCGCGCGGGCTTTCCGTTTTCCAGCCCTTCAGCACCGCCATGGCTTTGTCGCCATCGATTTTCCCATCAAGTTGCTTGATGATTTGGAAAATGGCCGCCATGCCGTCCCAACCGCCGACGGACATGAAATTCGGCGTGCTTCCCGGCCCGTATTCCTTGATCCAGCTATCGACAAAAGCCTTGTTGACCGCGCTGTCATGGGCGACGGAATAGTGATGGGACGTCACCAGCCCCAGGGGCACGTCCCCCATATTGGGCAGTTCCTCTTCGGGTGTCAGATCGCCGGTGGCGATGAGCGTGATACCTGCTTCCTTCAGCCCGCGCTCGCCATAGGACTTCATGAATGCGGTGGCGTCCTTGCCGGCCGGGACGAACACGAACAGGGCTTCGGGAGCAGCGTCCTTGATGCGCTGAATGAAGGGCACATAATCCGGGGTGGTCAGGGGCATGCGGACGCTGCCGACAATCTGGCCGCCGCCGGCGGTGAACCCCTTGGTGAAGGCGGCCTCCGCGTCGAGTCCGGGACCGTAATCGCTGACCGCGGTGTAGGCTTTTTTCATGCCTTTCCTGGCCGCCCATTCACCCATGGGCAGGCTCGTCTGCCAAAGCGTGAACGAGACCCTCGCAATGTAGGGGGACAACGTGGTGGTCATCGACGTGCCCGCATTCATGATGATGAAGGGAATCTTCGCCTCGGTGGCCAGCGGGGCAATGGCGTTGGCGTTTGGCGTGTAGACAACGCCAGCCAAAATATGCACGCGGTCGCGGGTGATGAGCTCCTGCGCGAGGCGTTTGGCGATGTCGGGCGCGGGGCCGGTGAGGTCGCGGCGAACGATCTCGATCTTGTGCGGGAGAATGTCTTTCTCGTGCTGCTTGACGAAAAGCCGAACGGCGTCGTCGATCGGCTTGCCAAGTGCTGCGCTCGGCCCGGAAAGCTCGAGAAGAAGGCCGATCTTGATCGTTTCGGCGCGGCCGGCGATGGGGGCAAGCAGAAACGCGAGGCCAATCGCGATACCGCGGGTCAATGCACGCATTTGTTCCTGCCCCTCCATTCTTGAATGGCCGGACAGTATCACAGCCGCGATTGCCTGTTAAAGGCAGTGCTCCCCGCGAGCGGTTGACTTGGTAGCCAAACGACTGAAACAATGCGGAAACTCGGCAATCCGAAAAGGCCGGGGTGAATACAAGGGGGGGGGGGAATAGTGAAGCTCGCAAGTTTTCGAGCACGTGGACGCGAGAGCTACGGCGTCGTCACCGACGAAGGCATCATCGATCTCGTCTCACGCATCGGCACGAATTTCCCGACACTGCGTCAGGCGCTTAAGTCCGGCATGAACGATGTCAGGCGCGCATCGCGCGGTCAGTTCCCCGATTTGCGGCTGACGGATGTGAGTTTTCTTCCCGTGATTCCCGATCCGCGCCGCATTCTGTGCATTGGCGTCAATTACGAGGGGCATCGCGCCGAGACTGGGCGGCCCATGACACAACATCCAACCGTCTTCATCCGTTTCGCCAGCACGCTCGCCGGACACCTTCAAACGCTGGTCAAACCTCGGGTTTCGGAGATGTTCGATTTCGAGGGTGAACTCGCGGTGGTCATCGGCCGCGCCGGACGATACATCGACGAGGCGGAGGCCCTCGGCCATGTCGCGGGCTACACCTGTTTCAACGATGGCAGTGTGCGCGATTGGCAAAACCACACCAGTCAGTTCACGCCTGGAAAGAACTTTCCGTCGACCGGGGGCTTCGGTCCCTGGATGGTCACAAGCGACGAGATCCGCGATCCGTCGCGTCTCACCATCGTCACGCGATTGAACGGTTCCGAAGTTCAACGCGGCGCGTGCAGCGACATGACGTTCACGGTGCCCAAGCTTATCTCGTACATATCGACGTTCACGCCCCTGGCCCCCGGCGACGTTATCGCAACCGGTACGCCGGCCGGCGTCGGATACAAACGGACTCCCCCGCTTTTCATGAAGCCGGGCGACATTTGCGAAGTCGAGATCACGGGTATTGGAACGCTGCGTAACGTCGTGAAGGCCGAATAACGCTTCAGATCGCGCTCGCGATCAGGGCGCCGATCGCGGCCGCCGCGAGGATCCAGCCCCAAGGCCAAGGCCGGGCGCCCGCGCCCAAGGCTCTGAGCGATTCGGCGTCCAGGCGCACGCCACCATTGGCCAGTTGAGCGGCGGCCTTGCCGACATTGCGCACGAAGAGCGGCAAGCCACCCATCTGGGCAACAACGTCACCCGCCACCACGCGCAGGCGGGTCTCGACGCCTCGGGCCTCGCTCATCCATTCCTCGATCAGGGGGCGAGCCAACAGCCACATATTGACGGTCGGATCGAGGCGGCGTCCGACGCCTTCGGCGACAAGCATCGTCTTTTGCAGCAGCAAGAGCTGCGGCTGCGTCTCCATCTCAAACGTCTCGGTCACCTGGAACAGCTGCGCCAGGAGGCGGGCCAGCGAAATTTCGTTCATGGGGCGGCCGAGAATCGGTTCGGCGATGGCGCGGCATGCCTGGGCGAATGACTCCATGGATTTATGGGCCGGAACGTAGCCGGCGCGGAAATGCACTTCGGCCACGCGCCGGTAATCGCCTTCAAGGAACCCGGCGAGCATCGTGGCGAGATAGAATCGCGTATCTTGGTCGATCCGGCCCATGATGCCGAAATCGACGGCGACGATTCGCCCCGACGTCTCGACGAACATGTTGCCGGGATGTTGGTCGGCGTGAAAGAAGCCGTCGCGAAACACCTGTTTGAAGAAGATCCGTCCGGCGCGGGCAACGATTTCCCGGGGTTCGTGGCCCGCCGCGATCAGGGCGGCACGTTCGTCGATGGGCAGCCCGCTGATGCGCTCGATCGTCAGGACATGGCGGGCGGTCCTCGTCCAATCGACTTCGGGAACCCGATAGTCGGGGTCACCCGCGAAATTCCGTCCCAATTCTGCGGCGGCGGCGGCTTCCATCCGCAAATCCATCTCGACCGCGACTGATTCGGCGAAGGCGTTGACGGCGGCAATGGGCTTAAGACGCCGCGTCGCCGGCCACATCGCCTCGATCCGCTCGGCTAGCCACGTCAATAGGTCGATATCGCGGGCAAACGCCGCCTCAATTCCCGGGCGTAGAACCTTAACGGCGACCTCTCGCCCGTCGGCGGTCTCGGCGAAATGGACCTGGGCGATGGAGGCGGCCGCGACCGGCCGATCCTCGAACCGCGCGAAACAGGTGGCCAGGGGCCGGGCAAGGTCGGCTTCGATGATCTTGACCGCAACTGCGCCATCGAAGGGCGGCAGCTTGTCCTGCAAATCGGCAAGATCGGCCGCGACTTCCTCACCCACAATATCGGGACGGCAGGAAAGGGCCTGTCCCAACTTGATGAAAGCCGGGCCCAGGGCATGAAGCGCGGCGCGTAGGTTCTCGCCCTGGCGGGGGGTGGGTCCGGTTTCGCGGCGCGCGGCGAACTTGAGCAGCCGCAGCGCCCCCGGCGAGACGCCCAAGCCATCGAGCACGAACAACGCGTCATGGCGCGTAAAGGTGACGAAGACACGACAAAGGCGGCCGAGATTGCGAAATGTTCGGATCATGAATTGTTTCTACAGCCGCCAGGCGGAATGAATAGCGGCGACGCCGCCCGAGAGGTTGCGGTGAGTGACCTGGCCGAGCCCGGAACCCGCGATAATCCCGGCAAGGCGCTCTTGATCGGGAAAACGCCGAATGCTTTCGGCCAGATACCGGTAGGAGTCTTCATCCCCGGCCACCATTCCGCCCAAGGCCGGAAGCACGTCAAAGGAATACCGATCGTAAAGCGCGCGCAAACCCGGGACGACAACCTTGCTGAATTCGAGGCAGAGGAAATGTCCGCCCGGCCTGAGGACGCGGCGGATTTCGGCGAGGGCGAGGTCGATGCGCGCGACGTTGCGCAAGCCGAAGGCAATGGTGCAGGCATCGAAGCTGGCGTTGGCGAAAGGCAGGGATTCCGCGTTGCCGGCGATCCAGACGATCCCATCGATGAGGCCGCGATCGATGGCCTTGTTCCGCCCGATCGTCAGCATCGCTGGCGTGAGGTCGCAGACGACGATTGGCCCGTGCGGCCGTTTGGCCGCGCGCAGGGCCACATCACCGGTGCCGCCGGCCAGGTCTAGAAGTCTTTGGCCTGGCCGCGGGGCGAGCCAATCAACCAACTCCCGTTTCCACAATCGGTGCAGACCGCCGCTCATCAAGTCGTTCATGAGGTCATAGCGCGCGGCGACGCTGTCGAAAATTCCGCGTACGAGCCGCGGCTTCTCGTCGGGCGCGACATCGCGGTACCCGAAGGGCACGGTGCCGGTTGGGGCGGGGGGTAATTCGCCGATCATCCCGGCAAGATAGCTTGGCTGGCCGGAATCGCGCTACCTTCGCGGCCAATGCCAGAACTTCCGGAAGTCGAAACCATCCGGCGCGGGCTTGCCCGGCGCCTTGAGGGCAAACGTCTTGTCCGTGTCGTGACGCGTCGCGCCGACCTTAGGCTGCCGATCCCCGTCGGTCTTGCCGAACGTCTCGAAGGACGACGCGTCGAGAGCGTCGATCGCCGCGCGAAATTCCTTCTTCTACGCCTGGGTCGCCGCCGAAACGAGGGACCTGACGATGGGCCGGTGCTTGTCGTTCATCTCGGCATGTCGGGCCGACTCGTCATCGGCGATCAACGGCTGCCCCCGCCCGGCCCGCATGATCACGCCGATTTTTCGATCGATGACGGCACCGTTGTCCGTTTCACCGATCCCCGCCGATTTGGCCTGTTGGACGTGGTTCAGGGCAAGGCCCTGGCCGACCATGCTCTGTTTGCGGCTTTGGGTCCGGAACCCCTCGATCCATCCTTCGACGGCGCATCGCTGGCGGCAAGGCTTCACGGGCGCACCGCGCCGATCAAGGCCGCACTTCTCGACCAGCGGGTCATCGCCGGCATCGGCAATATCTATGCATGCGAGGCCCTTTTTCGTGCCGGGCTCTCGCCCCGTCGCCAGGCGGGAACGGTTGGCGGCCATCGCGCCGCGCGCCTGGCCGGAGCGATCAAGGATGTGCTCACGGAGGCGATCGCGGCCGGCGGCTCGACCTTGCGCGATTATGTGCAGTCTTCCGGGGAACTCGGTTACTTTCAGTTCAGCTTCGCCGTTTACGGACGCGAGGGTGAATCCTGCCCGGGCTGCGACTGCCGCTCCGCGATTGCGCGCATCGTTCAGTCCGGACGGTCGACCTTCTATTGTGCAAAGCGACAACGATAGGGAGAAACAGGCAATGGCCTACGAGAACATCGTCGTCGAAACGCGCGGCGCGGTTGGGCTTATCAGGCTCAATCGGCCGAAGGCGCTCAATGCGCTGTCCACTGCCCTGATCGCGGAATTGGGCAGGGCGCTGGACGCCTTCGAGGCGGATCCCGCGATCGGCGCGGTTGTTCTCACCGGAAGCGACAAGGCCTTCGCGGCCGGCGCCGACATCAAGGAGATGAAGGACAAGACCTTCGTCCAGGCCTATCTCGAAGACTTCATTACCGTTGGGTGGGAACGCATAACAACCTGCCGAAAACCTGTCATCGCGGCGGTGGCCGGTTTTGCCCTTGGCGGCGGCTGCGAGGTCGCGATGATGTGCGATTTCATCCTCGCGGCCGACAATGCCAAATTCGGCCAACCTGAAATCACGCTTGGCACCATGCCGGGCGCCGGCGGAACGCAGCGGCTCACGCGTCTGGTGGGCAAGTCCAAGGCGATGGAGATGTGCCTAACCGGTCGAATGATGGACGCCGCGGAGGCCGAGCGAGCCGGACTGGTCAGTCGGGTCTTGCCACTCGCCGATCTGGTCGAGGAAGCGGTCAAATGCGCGCAGCGCATCGCGGCGCTGTCGCGCCCGGCGGTTTTGATGGCAAAAGAGGCCATCAACCAGGCCTATGAGACAACCCTTTCCGAAGGCGTGCGCTTCGAGAGACGCCTCTTCCACGCGACTTTCGCCACGGATGATCAAAAAGAAGGCATGTCCGCTTTCATCGATAAGCGCCCGGCGCAATTCCGGAATCGGTAGTCCTGTCGCATGGCGCCCCGCCGGCTAACCGGCGCGTGAAGAGGTCGCGATTGACGTGCCGGGCCGGCGGGGACTATAAACCGCCCCTTCGGGACGATTGTGGATAGATCGGAGTTCCTGCGATGGCGAATACGAAATCGGCGGAAAAAAATGCCCGACAGGCGGTGCGTCGCGCGGTCGCCAATCGTGCCCGCCAATCTCGCGTTCGTACATTCATCAAGAATGTCGAAGAGGCGATCGCCTCCGGCGACAAGGAAAAGGCTAAAGCAGCCTTGGGCGCGGCCACGCCGGTGTTGATGCGGAGCGCGACCAAAGGTGTCCTGCACCGCAATACCGTGTCGCGAAAGATTTCTCGCCTCTCCGCCCGGATCAAGTCGCTGTCCGCGAAGGGCTGAACCCCGGAGTGGCGCCGGTGCGTAGTCTGCGCGCCTTCTGCAACACTCCCGAACTTTTTTGTCGTTCTTCATTCGGTCGTATTGCCAGTGGTGGCGTCGAGGGCTAAATTTGTCCGCGCCCTGAAGTTGCAAGGCGATGACAAGAATAAAACGCCGTTCCGGAGCAGTTGTTTATTTGTCCGTCTTGAAGAAGTACTTAAGAAACTCATGGAAAGTCCTAGGTCCTGTTTACAAAGTTGCATGACGCAAGAGGCGACGGAGCGCGGCCAGGTGCAGCATATCGAGGAACGAACTGGCGAGTTTGTCGTAGCGGGTAGCGATGGCACGGTTGATCTTCAGATGACCGATCAGGCGCTCGATGCGGTTG
>CANFCX010000109.1 GCA_947445225.1 Rhodospirillales bacterium | reverse complement strand
GGGCGGCCCGAAGGCCGCCCTTAAGTATCGGGGGTGTGGGGGCCTCGCGGCCCCCGCACCTTTTTCGTTTAGCTCCAGCTCAGATCGTGGTTGCGGAAGGGCATCGAACGTAGGCGTTTGCCCGTCGCGCGGAAGATGGCGTTACCGAGCGCGCCGGCGACCGGCACGATCGGCGGCTCGCCGATTTCGCTGAACCTTTCGCCGCCGGTCAACCCGCCGAAATGCACGTTGATCTTCGGTGCGTCGGCGATGCGGAGCATCGGGTAATCGTCGAAATTGCCTTCGACGACGCGCCCGCCGCGAACCGTCAACTCCTCGTTGATGGCCGAGTTCAGGCCCATGATCTGGGCGCCTTCGATCTGGTTGATGACGTTGTCGCGGTGCAGGACGTTGCCGGAATCGAAGGCCACGTCCATCTGCTGCACCTTGATCGCGCCCTCTTGCGTCACCTGCACGGTGGCAACGACGGCCGCCGTGGTTTCGCCGAACAGGCCCAGCGCCAAACCTTGCGCCGTGCCCTTGGGGAAGGTCTTCTTGCCCCAGCCCGATTTGTCCGCGACTTCGCCCAGCGAGGACAGCCAACCCTTGTGTTTTTCGTTCCTCAACAAGGTGCGCCGGTATTCGACCGGGTCCTTGCCGGCGGCCAAGGCGCATTCGTCGAGGAAACACTCCATGATGTAGGCCGTGCCGACATGGGGCGGGCCGCGATACGGGCCGGGGAGCAGGTTCACGGGAACCGCTTTTGCCTCGACCAGGATGTTCGGGATGGCGGTGTTGTAGGGCGAGGTGGCGATCAGGGCGACCTGGACGCCGGAGATCGGCCCGGCTTCCTTCGGCCGGAAGGCAAGATCCCAGCCATGGCCGGCCATCACGGCCTTGAACGCGGTGGGCATGCCGTCGGCGCCGAGGCCGGCGGTTAGCTTGCCGGCGAAGAACGGCCGGAAGCGGCCCTGCCGAATCGATTCCTCGCGGCTCCAGATCACATGGATCGGACGGCCCGGCATCTTCTTGGCCACCGCCACGACCATGCGCGAATCGTCGCCGAAGACGCGGCGTCCGAACGATCCGCCGACGAAGGTCTCGTGAACGAAGACCTTGGTCGGATCGACGCCCGTCTCCTGGGCGGCGATGTGCAGGGTCTGCAACGGGTTCGCACTTGGGTGCCATACTTCAACCCGGTCGGCCGTGACCATGGCCGTGCCGTTCATCGGCTCCATGGTGGCGTGGTCGGCAAAGGGCACGATATACGTGGCCTCGACCCTTCTCGCCGCCGCCGCCAGGGCCGCCGGGGCATCGCCTTCCTTGCGCGCGGTGGCGCCAGGGGCTGGATCGTCCAGCGCGTCGGTCAACGCCTTGTACATGGTCTGGGTGCTGGTCCATTTGGCGCCGGGACCGTCATCCCATTCGATGGGCATGGAATCGAGCGCGGATTTGGCCTGCCAATAATGGTCGGCGAAGACCGCGATGGCGCTTTGCGGGGCGCTGTATTCGATGGCGAAAGGCGGTGCGATCTTCGGCGCGGCGCGGGGCTCGCTGGGATCGACGACGGCGACGCCACGAACGCCGGGGCGGTCCTTGACCGCGTTGAAGTCAAAGCTCTTCAACTTGCCGCCTTGGGCCGGCGCCTGCTTGAGCGCGGCGTACAGCATGTTGGGCAGGACCACGTCCATGCCATAGGTCGCGGTGCCGCTCACGATCAACGGCGCGCTCAGCTTGGTGACGTTGTCCTTGCCGAGACGCACCCAATCCTTCGGGCTCCTCAGTTCGGGGTTCTTGGTGAGCTTAAGCGCCGCCGCCTTGGCCGCGACCTCGCCAAAACCGAGCGAACGGTTGGACCGGGCGTGGATCAGGCGGCTGTTCTTCGCCTCGATTTCGGCGACCGGCACGTTCAATTGCTGGGCCGCCGCGAGCTTCAGCAGTTCGCGGGCGTTGGCGCCGATCTGCAGCAGCAGATCCTGCCGCGATTTCGCGGTCGTGCGTCCGCCGAAAAAGGCCAAGCGGCCGACATCGCCGGTGTAGACGCCGTTTTCGACCAGATCGCGATTGGCCGAGGCGTATTCGGCCTTGACCTTCGACCAGTCGCATTCCAGCTCCTCGCAGATGGTCGCGGGAACCTGGGTGAACACGCCATTGCCGATTTCGGGCGTCGGCACGCGGATGGTGATGGTGCCGTCGGGCGCGATCGCCACATAAGGCGTGAATTCGACGCTGCCCGCGGCCAAGGGCATATCCCAAGGCGGGGTGCCGATGGTGGCGGCTTGCGCGTCCGGCGTTAGGCCGATACCCAGCGCGAGCCCGCCGCCCACCGCCGCGGTGGTCACGACGAACTGACGCCGGTTCATCTCCAATGTTTCAGTCATGCGTGGATTCCTCCCTCAAGGACTTCAGGACTTCGTGTTTTTCGCGGCGAGGTGGATCGCGGCGCGAATGCGCTGATACGTCCCGCAACGGCAGATGTTGGTGATCGTCTTGTCGATGTCGGCATCGGTCGGTTTCGGCTTGCGCGCGAGAAGCGCCGCGGTCGCCATGATCATGCCCGATTGGCAATAGCCGCATTGCGGCACGTCCAGCTCGATCCAGGCCTTTTGCACTGGGTGGCTGCTATCGGCCGACAGGCCTTCGATGGTGGTGATCTGCGCGCCGACAACCGAACCGGCCGGGGTCACGCAAGAACGTTTGGCTTGGCCATTGACGTGCACGGTGCAGGCGCCGCATTCGGAAATGCCGCAGCCGTATTTCGTGCCGGTCATGCCCATGTTGTCGCGCAAGGTCCACAGCAACGGCGTGTCCGGCGTGACATCGACGTTGTAGTTCTTTCCGTTGACGTTGAGCGTAATCATCCCGTTTTCTCCCTCTGGGAAATGGATTGGATGCGGATTACCGACACCTTCGGCCTGAACTCGACGATTGCCGCAAGCGCCATCATGCCTCCTCCGCGGCGGCAGAGCTATCCGTATTCCACGAACAGCCTCTTCGACAGCGCCAACCAATCCGACGGCGGCGTTGGCCCCAAAAAAGAAGCCGGCTTAAAAAGCCGGCTTCAGTTCCACATTTGGCGTCGCGCGGACGCGATCACGCAACCTTTGGGGTCGGCTTACGACGCCGATTGACCAATTTTTCGAGGGTCTTGCGCACCGCTTCCTGGTCGGCGACCTTTTTGTCTTCGGCCTCCTTCGCCAGGCGCAACGTGCGCAACCGCGTCATCTTGTCGGAGACTTCCTGCTCCGCCTTCTGACGTTCTTTCAGCGCCAGCTTTTCCTGGCGCTTGATTTGGGAGAATCGTTCTTCGGCGGTCATACGCGCCGCCGTCTTGGCTGCGTTTCTCATCCGACCCTCCTTCGACTCATGCGGATAGGCTAGACGAAAACGGCCCGCCCCGCGGTCCGGCGAAAACGCCGGACCCGGGACTTTTTCGTCAGCCGACGAGCTTCAGATTTTCGGCCGAAGATTTGCCGTTCTTGCCGGCCCGCAGTTCGTAAGAAACGCGCTGCCCCTCGTTGAGCGTGGCAATGCCAGCTTGTTCGAGAGCGGAGACATGGACGAAAGCGTCCTTCGCGCCATCCTCAGGCTGGATGAATCCGAAGCCCTTGGTCGGGTTGAACCACTTAACGGTTCCGATAGCCATAGATAGTCCTCAACAATCATGAATTGCAGGTCGCTCCAGCGGAGCAAACCCGGTCGTTCGTAACGTTCACAATGTCAGGGACGGCCAACGGTATGTAGCCCGGCACCTAGAACGACTTGCACAACGTGCGAAACGTACAGGTCTAAAATGGCCCCGATGCGGGCAAAATACAAGCTTTCGGCAACAATTCCGCCAAAATCGCGCCGGCGAGGCATCAATTATTAGGACTACAATCCTTTATCCAGGCGGCGATGAGGCCAACTTCATCGTCCGTCACCGGCGGCGCGCCAAAGGGCATGCGCTCGCCCAGGCCGCCCACTTCCAGATGGGTGCCTCTTATTTTATGGATCAGATAACTCCGGTCCGGCTCGCCCGGCGCGACCCTCAGCAAATCCGATTCCTTGCTCGGTATTCCCACCATATAGAAATAGGAGACGCCGGACTCGAACATCAAGGCTTCGGGCGCCTCCGGTGTCAAGTGACACGGCGTGCAGTATTTCTGGAGCAGAGGCTCGACGGTCTTGGCGTAGCTGATGCTGGACCGCGCCTGATCGGGATTACATGCGGCCCGCGCCGCCGGGCTCGTCACGGCCGGGCCGATGGCGGCGGCGCCGAGGAGCACGGCCGCGGCACGCTTGCGGAAAATCGTAAAGATCGTCCCCTCCCTCAAATAAGAAGGGCGGCGGCCTTTCGGCCACCGCCCGTTACGCCTAAGCCCTTCAGCTCCAGCTCAGATCGTGATTTCGGAACGGCAGCGAACGAACCCGTTTGCCGGTCGCGCGGAAGATGGCGTTGCCCACGGCCGGCGGCACCGGCGGCGTGGGGGGCTCGCCGGCCGGGGTGAATTTCGTACCCCCGGTCAGCCCGCCGAAATGCACTTTGATCACCGGCGCCTGGTCGATGCGGAGCATCGGGTAGTCGTCGTAATTGCCTTCCACGACACGTCCCTGGCGAACCGTGATTTCTTCGTTCATCGCCATGTTCAAGCCCATGATGATGCCGCCTTCCATCTGGTTCTTGACGCCGTCGGGGTTGAGGATGGTGCCGAGATCGAAGGCGACATCGACCTGATGCACCTTGACCGCGCCGTCCTGGCTGACCGTAACCGTCGCGACTTCGGCGATGATGGTGCCGTGGTCGAGACAGATGGCGATGCCCTGCGCGGTGCCCTTGGGCAAGGGTTTGCCCCATTCCGACTTCGTCGCGACTTCGTTGAGCACCTTGAGCCAACCCGGATCCTTGGCGTCGCGGAGCAACCAGCGGCGCAGCGCGACCGGGTCCTTGCCGGAAGCAAACGCCACCTCGTCGACGAAGGATTCGATCTTGAAGGCGTTTTGGTTGGCGCCGGGGCCGCGCCAAGGGCCCGTCAGGATGTTGGTCTGTTTGGCGTGATATTCGACCAGCGTGTTGGGGATGCTGTATTCGTTATCGACCGACAGGGTCCGCAACGCGCTTGAATCCAGGCCCTTGAAGCCGACCGGATCGTATTGCTGGGCGGAAGAATGGGAGACATGCCGGTTGAACCAGGCGACCGGCCAACCATCCGCGCCGATGCCGCATTGGAATTTCGACATCGCCATCGGTCGGTAACGGCCCTGGCGCATGGATTCCTCGCGGGTCCACATCACCTTGACCGGCTTGCCCTGCAATTGTTTGGCGATGGCGACGGTCAGGCGGGTTTCGTCGTTGACCGTGCGCCGTCCGAAACCGCCGCCGACGAAGGTGGGATGGAAGTACACCTTGCTCTGCGCCAAGCCGGTTTCTTCCGCCGTGACTTCAAGCGCGACGTTCTGCATCTGGGTCGAGACCCAGACATCGGCGCGGTCGGCGGTGATCTGTGCCGTGCCGCTGAACGGCTCCATCAGCGCGTGATCGGCATAGGGCGTTTCGTAGACCGCCTCCACGACCTTGGTCGCGGTCTTCATGGCACCCAGCGCGTCGCCCTTGGTGGTCGCGACCTGCCCGGTCTGATCGAGCGCCTTGAGGAAATCGGCGCGGATGCTTTCGGTGCTGGTGTTGCCGCCGGGACCGGCTTCCCACTCCACCGGCAGAACGTCGAGCGCGCTTTTGGCGTGCCAAAACGTATCGGCGACGACGGCGACGGCGCCTTGCAGACGGTTGTTGGTGTTGGTCGCTTGCGGCTGGATGACGATGACCTGTTGCACGCCGGGCATCCCCTTGACGGCGTCGGCATTGTGGCTCTTGACCCTGCCGCCTTGCGCCGGCGCCTGCTTGACCGCGGCATAGACCATGCCGGGCAGGCGGACGTCGATGCCAAAGGTCGCGGACCCGTTGACCTTCATCGGGGTTTCGCGCTTGGACATCGGGGTGCCGACCATCGCCCATTGGTCGGGCGTCTTGATCTTCGGCTCCTCGGCCAGCTTGATCGTCGCCGCCTTCGCCGCCAGCGTGCCGAAGCCCGCCTTGCGGCCGGAGGCCTCGTGGACGACTTCGTGGTTCTTGACGGTCAAGGACGCGACCGGCACCGACCAATCGGCGGCAGCGGCGGCCTTCAGCCTTTCGCGCGTGCTCGCCGCGATCTGTTGCATCATCACGCGGATATCGGCCGAACGCCCGCCGAACCAGGCCAGGCTGCCGACTTTCTGCGAATAGACCTTGTTGTCGCGATAATCGCGGTTCACATCGGCGTATTCGACGTTCATCCGGCTCCAGTCGCAGTTCAGCTCTTCGCAAATGAACATCGGGATGGTGGTCTGCACGCCCGTGCCGATCTCGGTCTTGGAGACGCGCACGGTAAGGCTGCCGTCCTTGCCGATCACCAGCCAGGGATCGACTTCGACATCACCTTCCGCGGCGAGACCTTGGCGGGTGAAGCCGCCGGGACCGAAGCCGATCGCCATGCCGCCGCCGATCGCGGCGGTGGTGACGACGAATTGGCGACGGTTCATTTCCATTCGATTGGTCATATGAATGCCCTCCCTTAGGATTTCGTGTTTTTGGCGGCGAGATGGATCGCGGCGCGAATGCGCTGATACGTCCCGCAGCGGCAGATATTGGTGATCGTCTTGTCGATGTCGGCGTCGGTCGGCTTCGGCTTGCGCGCCAACAGAGCCGCCGTCGCCATGATCATGCCCGATTGGCAATAACCGCATTGCGGCACGTCCAGCTCGATCCAGGCTTTCTGGACCGGGTGGCTGCTATCGGCCGATAACCCTTCGATGGTGGTGATCTGCGCGCCCACGACCGAACCGGCCGGGGTGACGCAAGAACGCTTGGCTTGGCCATTCACATGAACCGTGCAGGCGCCGCATTCGGAAATGCCGCAGCCATATTTCGTGCCG
>CANFCX010000108.1 GCA_947445225.1 Rhodospirillales bacterium | reverse complement strand
CAACTGGCCGAATCGCTTAGGCAGATCGCCGATCGCATTCCGCCCGAGCTGAACTGGGTTCTGCAAGTCGACGGCCATACCGACCGCCGGCCGATCTCGACGGCGCTGTTTCCATCGAATTGGGAGCTGTCGACCTCGCGCGCGACCTCGGTCGTAAAGTTCCTGGTGAGCCGCGGAATTCCGCCGCAGCGCCTATCGGCCGCCGGGTTCGGCGAATTTCAGCCGCTCGACCCGCGCGACGACGAAATCGCCTATCGCCGCAACCGCCGCATCGAATTGAAGCTGACCAACCGCTGAACCTAGCTTTTCTTGCGGAAGGCGAGATGGTCGAGATAAGCGAGCATCAGTCCCGACAACACAAAGGTCAGGTGGATGACGACGAGCCACATCAGCTTGTCGTTGGGAATCGCCTCGACGTTGAGAAATGCGCGTAGGAGATGGATCGACGAGATCGCCACGATCGATCCGGCCAGCTTGATCTTGAGACTGCCGGGATCGAGCTTCGACAACCCCGAGGGTTTGTCGCCGTCCTCGTCGACGTCGATGCGGGAAACGAAATTCTCATAACCCGAGATGATCACCATGATCACCAGATTGGCGACCATGACGACGTCGACCAGGCTGAGAACGCCCAGCACCATGTCGGCCTCGCCGGCCTCCCAGACCGTCGCCGCGAGGTGATACAGCTCCTGGAAGAACTTGATGGCGAAGATCACGAAGACGCCGATGAGCCCGACATAGAGCGGGACCTGGAGCCAACGGCTGGCGAGGATTGCCCTCTCCAGCGTCCGCTCCGCCCGCGGCGGCTCGCGGCTCACGATGCCAGCCTCTTGGCCTGGCCGGCGCGTTCGGCCTTCAGATATTCCGCGAGCAGGAAGGCCAATTCCAGCGCCTGGCTTGCGTTCAACCGCGGATCGCAATGCGTGTGATAACGGTCGGCCAGGCGGTGTTCGGTGATCGCCTGGGCGCCGCCGATACATTCGGTCACGTCCTGGCCGGTCAGCTCGCAATGGATGCCGCCGGCATGCGTGCCTTCGGCGCGGTGGACGGCGAAGAAGGCGCGGACTTCGGCGAGGATGCGGTCGAAGGGCCGGGTTTTATATCCGGTCGATGACGAGACGGTGTTGCCATGCATGGGATCGCACGCCCAGGCGACGCGGCGATCCTCGCGCTTCACGCGGCGGATCAGCGGCGGCAGCTTCGCCTCGACTTGGTCGGAGCCCATGCGGCTGACCAGGGTAAGCCGGCCCGGCTCGTTTTCCGGGTCGAGCAGCTCGATCAATTTCATCATGTCGTCGGGTTTGGTCGACGGGCCGAGTTTGATCGCCACCGGGTTCTTCACACCGCGTAGGAATTCGATATGGGCGCCATCGATCTGGCGTGTGCGATCGCCCACCCACAGCATGTGGGCGGAGCAATCGTACCAATCGCCCGTCGTGCTATCGATCCGCGTCAACGCCTGCTCATAGGGCAGCAGCAGCGCCTCGTGTGAGGTGAAAAAATCGGTCTCGCGGATTTGCGGGGTGGTCTCGGAGGTCAGCCCGCAGGCTTCCATGAAGGCGAGCGTCTCGCTCAACCGGTCGGCCAATTCGCGATAACGCGCGCCGGCCGGGCTTTTATCCACGAAACCCAGGGTCCAGCCATGAACGCGGTGCAAATCGGCATAACCGCCCTGAGCGAAGGCGCGCAGCAAGTTGAGCGTCGCCGCGGACTGGCTGAAAGCCTGTTGCATCCGTTCGGGATCGGGCCGGCGGGCTTCGGCGGTGAATTCGATGCCGTTGACGATGTCGCCGCGATAGGACGGCAGCGTCACCCCGTCCTGGGTTTCGGTATCGGCGGAGCGCGGCTTGGCGAATTGCCCGGCCATGCGCCCGACCTTCACCACTGGGCAAGCGGCGCCGTAAGTCAGCACGACCGCCATTTGCAGCAGCACGCGGAAGGTGTCGCGGATGTTGTCGGGGTGGAATTCGGCGAAGCTTTCCGCGCAGTCGCCCCCTTGCAGCAGGAAAGCCCGCCCGGAAGCGACATTGGCGAGCGCGGCCTTCAACCGCCGGGCCTCGCCGGCAAAAACCAGCGGCGGCATCCGCCGCAGGCGCGCCTCGACCGCCGCTAAAGCGGTTGCGTCGGGATAGTTCGGCATTTGCTGCGCCGGCTTCTGCCGCCAGGATTCGGGCGCCCATTTGGTGGCGGCCATGGTCTTGCTCACTCTCACGAATTCGGAAGATTCACCCTAACCGCGCCCGCCTTATGGTGCAATGCGGTAGTTCGGCGAGGTCCCGCCTGGCCGGCGGCTAGCCCCGGCGGAATTGGGGCGCATCCTCATGCAGACCCGACCCGCCCGAGGCCCAAACAATGGGGACATCGTATTCCCCCATGCGGCGGTCGCTCGTGACAAGTGCGAGTTTCTCTCGGCGCGCCTGCGCGACGAGCAACCTGTTGAAAGGGTCACGATGGCGAAGTGGCAAGGCTGCAACAGCCGCCGCGTGATCGAACGTCACCGGAAGTTGAAGGAACCCACTATCCTCGACGCCCGATGCGAACGGCTCGGGCAGGCGCAGCTTTCCGAGGGACGCCTTGATGGCCACCTCCCAAGCCGACACGGCGCTAACAAAGACCAGTTCCGCCGCCCCTATGGCTTCCCGTGCCTCTGAACCAAGTCGCGGATCGCGTGTCCGCCACCAAAGGACGGCCTGCGTATCAAGAAGGAGGTTCATCAGCCTCGCCATTAAAGGCCGCCATGATGTCGTCCGGCAACGGATCGTCAAAATCGGGAGAGATCCAGACCTTGCCCTCCCACCCCCCGGGCACGCGGCGAACGGGTTGTGCCGCTAACGGAACCAAGCGCGCCTTGGGCACGCCGTTCTTGGCGATGACGATCTCCTCGCCCGCCGCCGCGCGATCGACGAGATCGGACAGATGCGTCTTGGCGTCGTACAGGCTGGTCACAGCCTGCCGCGGCGATTTCTTCTTGTCGGCCATGGACTGACTATACGAACACCCATCCATGTTGGTCAAGCCTGACCAATCTTTGGTGGGTCTCGACATCCCTCGATAACTTCGCCCATCACTCCGCCGCCTTGGCCTGGGGATCGGGGATGGGATCGCGCATCAACACGAATTCCTCGGCGGCGGTTGGGTGCAGGGCGATGGTCGCGTCGAAATCGCGTTTGGTCAGCCCCGCCTTCACCGCGATCGCGATGCCCTGGATGATTTCGGGCGAATCCGGCCCGACCATGTGAACGCCAAGAACACGGCCGCCGGCGCGATCCACCACCAGCTTCATCATCGTGCGTTCGTCGCGCCCGGACAGGGTGTGTTTCATGGGGCGAAAGGCGGCGCGGTAGATGTCGACGGCGCCGTGGCGTTTGCGCGCCTCGGCCTCCGACAGCCCGACGCTGCCCACCGGCGGCTGCGTGAAAACGGCGGTGGGCACGTTATCGAGCGCGACGATCGTGGGGTTGCGGTTGAACAGCGTTTCGGCCAGGGCGCGGCCTTCGGCGATCGCCACCGGCGTCAGGTTGAGCCGGTCGGTGCAATCGCCGATGGCGTAGACGTTCGGCAGGCTGGTGCGCGAGGCATCGTCCACCTTCACCTCACCCTTCGCGCCGAGCGCGATTCCGGCTTCGGCGAGGCCCATGCCATCGGTGTTCGGCCCGCGCCCGGTCGCATACATCACCAGATCGGTCTTGATCGGCGCGGACTCGGCGGTCGCCAGACTGAACTCGGCACCCTCGCGGACGATGGCGCGCACACCCGTCTCGGCGCGGATGTCGATGCCCTTCTTCGTCAACTCCGCGGCGAGGTGGGAGCGGATATCGTCATCGAACCCACGCAACACCCTGTCGCCGCGAATGACGACCGTAACCGCGACCCCGGCGGCGGCGAAGATCGAGGCGAATTCCAACGCGATATAACCGCCGCCGACTATGGCCAAACGTTTGGGCAGGGCCTTCAGGTCCAGCGCCTGGTCCGAGGTGATCGCGTGTTCGATGCCGGGAATGGCGGGCAATACGGGCCTGCCGCCGGTGGCGATCAGGATGTGTTTGGCGCGGATGCGCCGCCCGCCGACGTCCACGGTGTTGGCGTCGACCAGCCGGGCGAAACCGTCGATCAGCGCGACACCGGAATCGCGCAGCATGCGGAGATAGGCTGAATTAAGGCGGTCGATTTCGCGATCCTTGGCCGCGATCAGCTTCGCCCAATCGAGCCGGCCGGTCACTTCCCAGCCGAAGCCGCGCGCATCCTCGATCTCCTCGGCGAAATGGCTGCCGTAGACCAACAGCTTCTTGGGCACGCAGCCGCGCAGCACACAGGTACCGCCGACGCGCACCGCTTCCGCGATGGTCACCCGGGCGCCATGGGCGGCGGCGCGCCGGCTGCCGGCGACACCCCCGGAACCGGCGCCGATGACGAACAGATCGAAATCTTCCGAAGGCATCGCGTCTCCCCAAAACCGCCCGAAAAAACCTGTCGGCGCGGCTCCCGTCAGGTCTTGACGATCATACCATCGGCCAGGGACAGCCGGAAGGCGCGGAGGGCCGGTACCAGCCCGGCGAGAACACCGCCGACAACAATCGCGGCGAGGGACGCCAGTTCATCGACCGCGGGCGCCTCGATCGGCAAATACAGCCCATATCGGGAATCGACGATCGGGCGCGCGAACCACAGCACGACATAAAGAAGCGCGCCGCCGAGCGTGACGCCG
Organism: Rhodospirillales bacterium; assembly: GCA_947445225.1. Taxonomy (GTDB): domain Bacteria; phylum Pseudomonadota; class Alphaproteobacteria; order CACIAM-22H2; family CACIAM-22H2; genus SHVT01. Next base: position 2,243 of record CANFCX010000108.1, on the reverse strand, counting down.
GCCGCAGTCAGAATCCCCGCCTCCGCCGTGAGCAGGCCAAGGATCGTCGCCGGACGTGCGCCGACGGAACGCAAGATCGCCATCTCGCGCCGCCTTTCATTGAGCGTGGAGAGGATCGTCGTCACCATGCCCAAAATCGCGGTCAGCACGACCATGAAGGAAACGGCGGCGAGCGCGGTCTCCGCGGTGCCCACCAACGACCAGAGTTGTTGCAGCGCCGCACCCGGCAGGATCGCCGATAGCGGTTCTTCCCCATAGGTGTTGATCAGGCGTTGCAACCGCAGGGCATCGAGCCGCGAGTGCAGACCGATCATCGCCGCGGTCACCGCGTCCGGCGTCAAATCCATCCCGCGCACCTGCTCGGCGCCGACACCCTGCCCGGGAATACGTGCCCCGCTTTGCCAATCGATATGGATCGCCTCGATGCCGTCCAGCCCGACATGGACCGTGCGGTCGACCGGCGTGCCGGTCTTGGTCAGGATACCGGCCACGCGGAACGGTTTGTCCTCATGCGGCGCGAACGAAGTGCTGCCGATGCCGTGGCCGATGACGATGGGATCGCCGAGCCGGTAGCCGAGCGCGGCGGCGACATCGGCACCGAGTACCGCGTCGAAGAGATCGGCGAACGGCCCGCCGGCGGCGAAGGTCAGGCTCTGACCCCGGCGAAACCGATAATGCTCGAAATAGGCGCCGTTGGTCCCCATCACGCGGAAGCCGCGATGGCTGTCGCCGAGCGCAATCGGCACGATCCAGGCGATTTCCGGGAATGCGGCGATCTCGCTGTAACTTTTCCAGGCGATGGTGTTGGTTGCGTCGCCGATGCGGAAGATCGAATAGAGCAGCAATTGCACCTCGCCGGTGCGCGCGCCGACGATCAGATCGGTGCCCGAAATCGTGTCGGTGAAACTTTGCCGCGCCCCGTTGCGAACTTTTTCGACGCCAAGCAACAGCATCACGCTAAGCGCGATGCCAAACACGGTGAGCAACGCGGTCGGCCAGCGATTGGCCAGCGATTTCAGCGCCAGGCGCCCGACGATCATGTCCGCCCCCGATCGATCGCGACGATGCTGTCGAGCGGCACGACCCGATCGAAATACGGACGCAAGCCTTCATCATGGCTGACCGTGACGATGGTCGCGCCGACCCGCGCGGCTTCCTGAAACAGGAGTTCAAGAAAGGCTTGTCGATGGGTTTGGTCGAGCGCCGATGTCGGCTCGTCGGCGACGATGATTTCGGGCGCGCCGATCAAGGCGCGGGCCGCCGCCACGCGTTGCTGCTGACCGACGCTGAGCGTGGCCGATGACGGCCCATCGTGCAGCGCCGCTTCGAGGCCGAGGCGGTTCAGCAAACGCCGCGCCTCCGCCTCCGCCTCCGCCTCCGCCGACCTGCCCGCCGCGACACGCCTTCGTCGGGCCTCGGAAAAGTGCAGCGGCAATAGAACGTTGTCGAGCACCGAGGCGTAGGGCAACAGGTTGAACATCTGGAAGACGATGCCGAAATGATCGGCGCGGAAACGATCGCGCGCCACGCTCGATAGGCGCGCGATATCGGTGTCGAGCACAACCACGCTGCCGGCTTGCGGCGCGATCACGCCGCACAACAGACTCAGCAGCGTGGACTTGCCGCTGCCGGACGGCCCCAGAATCAGGAGCCGCTCCCCGCGCTCCACCGCGAAATGCTCGATGGTCAGCCCAAACCCGGCCTGGCCCGGCCACTGGAAGCGGACGCCCGCCAACACGATGGCGTTCGGCGGCGCTGCCGGCTGCGGCGCCGGGTCGCTCGCGGCTGGTGCGATGGCCGGACGCGGATTCACCGAAAAGCCCGCGCCGGCCTCGGCGTCAAAGCCCGCCCATGCACAGATATTTGACCTCGACGAATTCCTCGATTCCGTATTTGGAGCCTTCGCGGCCGATGCCCGACGCCTTCATGCCGCCGAAGGGCGCCACCTCGGTGGACACGATGCCGGTGTTGATGCCGACGATGCCGCATTCCAGCGCCTCGGCGACACGCCAAACGCGGCCCATGTCGCGCGAATAAAAATAGGCGGCCAGGCCGAATTCGGTGGCGTTGGCCAGGGTGATCGCCTCGGCTTCGGTGTTGAACCGAAACAGGGCCGCGACCGGGCCGAAGGTCTCCTCATGGGCCAGCGCCATCGAGGAATCGGCATCGGCGAGCACCGTCGGCTGAAAGAACGTGCCGCCGAGTTCGTGTTGTTTGCCCCCGAGCACGATGCGGGCCCCTTT
>CANFCX010000107.1 GCA_947445225.1 Rhodospirillales bacterium | reverse complement strand
CTGGCGGCAGCCGAGCGGATTCCTCGTTATCGACGAATGACGGAGGCGCAGGCTTTCGCCTAAGCGGCGCTACCGAAGCGGGTGCGCGAAGCCCGGCTAGCCAATGTCGCCGGATGATTATAGAACCGCGCCGGTATTGCCCCCACATTCAGCTACTTCCGGGGCTATTTTGGTAATAGTGAATGAACTGGCTTGAAATTGTTTCTCCGACGCTCAAACACCACCACCTCACCTGGGTCGGACTTCGGGGACAAGGTTTGTTGCCCGGAATGGCGACCTATAAGAATTTCACCGAGTTCGTACCGACCGATATTTCCGCCTCGCTGATTCTCCCGGCCGATCGCAGCGGCCCGATTTGGGGGCATGTCGGCAGCTTGCTCGAGGTACTTCTTCCACAGTGCCGGCCCGGCACGCGGGTCGAAGCCATGCCGTCGGCAACTTGGCGAATCTCGGTCCTGTCGCCGATTCTAAGAGTCGCGACCACCCGCCAGCCCGACTGCCAGCGCGGAGAATTCAGCCAGAACAAGGTTCGATTCGAGAGGCTCCTGCTACCATTCGGCGATAGCCTCCATGTCCGCGTCGTGCACATCATTTATGACATTCCAGGTTATGCCTAAGGGAGACCGCTCATGAAGGCCGCCGAGATTCCGGAAAACGATCCCTATCGCCTGGATGCCCTGCGCAGCCTCGATCTTCTCGATACCGGGCCTGAAGCGGAGTTCGACGCCATCGTGCGCCTGGGGTGCGAACTTTTCGGAACGCCGACTTGCCTGGTGTCGTTGGTCGATGCCGACCGCCAATGGTTCAAAGCCCGTGTCGGTCTCGACGCGCCCGAAACGCCGCGCGACATTTCCTTTTGCGGACACGCCATCCACCACGACGACGTGTTCGTGGTTACCGACACCGCCGAGGATACCCGGTTCGCCGACAACCCCTTGGTCACCGCCGCGCCGTTTATCCGCTTCTATGCGGGCGCGCCGATCTGTCTGCCCAACGGCTATCGCATCGGCACGGTCTGCACCATCGCCCCGACGCCGCGACCGAGTTTTACCGAGCGCGACCGGCGCGTGTTGGCCGACCTTGCGACCATGGCGATGACCGCCATCCGGGCTCGCGCGCTCCGCTCTCGGCTTGATGAATCGCTGAACATGAAGGACTTGTACCAAGCCGCGCTGTACGCCTCGCCCGCCGCCATCGCCTGTGCCGATTCACAAAGTGTCATCCAGGACTGCAACAGCAGGTTCGCGGATTTCTGCGAAATGAAGTCGCCGATCGGGCAGACGATCAACGACGCGGTGCCGGTCGCCGTCGCCGATTGGAACCCCGCGGTCATGTATGAGCAAGGTTTGTTGGAGGCCACGGCGACCGCGCGCGTGGGCGGCGAAAAGCTCCGCATCTGGCGGCAGCCGAGCGGATTCCTCGTTATCGGCGAATGACGGAGGCGCCGGCGCGCGCCTAAGCGGCGTTCTCGGCGCCGTGGACGATCAGGCCGATCGGAAAACACAGTTTCACGGACGTGCCGATACCGACCTTGCTGCGTAATTCGAGACTGCCGCCGAGCAACTCCACCAGCCGCTTGGTGATCGGCAGGCCGAGCCCGACGCCGCCGGTGCTCCGCGCCATCTGCGCCTGCCCATAAGGCTGCATGACGAGTTCCAGGTCTTCCGGTGCGATGCCGATGCCAGCGTCGCTGAAGACCACCACGAAACAGCCCTCATTGGGATCGTTCCAGGCCTTGACGGTGACGCCGCGCCCGGCTGGCGTGAATTTGATCGCGTTCGACAAAAGGTTGAAGACGATCTGCTTGAAGCGTTTTTCGTCGGTGCGCAGCACGGGAAAATCGGCCTGGATATCGACTTTCAGCACAACCTTGGCCTTTTCCGCCTGATCCCGGAAGACTTCGACACTTTCGGCGATCAGCTTTTTCACATTGGTCGGGCGAAGATCGACGTCCAGCTTGTCCTGCTCGATCCGGCCCAGATCCATGAGATCGCCGGTCAGGCCCACCGCCTGCAGCACCGCCCCGTGAATCGTGGCCGCGTAGTCCTTGTATTTCTTGTTGCCGAGCGGACCGAACATCTCCTTCGCCATGATTTCGGAAAATCCGAGTATGGCGTTGAGCGGGGTGCGGATATCGTGGCTCATACGCGCCAAGAAATCCGACTTCGCGCGGTTGGCCTTCTCGACTTCGGCCAGAGTCTGCGACATCTGCGCCACGCGCAACCGCACCGCATCCTCGAGGCTTCGGCTGTGGCTGGCCACGGTCCGTTTGAGCAAATGAAGTTCGATCAGGCCACGAACCCGCGCCCGAAATTCGGCCTCCTCGAACGGGCGTCGCAGAATATCGCGGGCGCCCAACGACAGCGCGCGCCGGTGCAGGTCGGGGTCGCGGTCGGTTGATGCCAGGGCCAAGACAATCGGCTGCGGTGGCTGGCCTTCGCCCGCCGCGACCGCCTGGATGGCCGCTAGGCCATCGAAGGTCCCACTACCGATTTCGACCAACAAAGCATCGGCCGGCGTGTGTGTCTGGAGTTTCCTGAGTTCGTCAAGATTGTCGACGGCGCGGATTTCGGTATAGCCGAAGCCGCGCAGCAGCGCCGCCAAGCGGCCGTTTTCCGCCGGGTCGCCGCCGGCGATCAGGATATCCGCTGACTCAATCGGCAGGGACATGGACCATCAAATCCCGCTGGAAGCGCCTCGGTCGCGCTCGGTTGGCATCGTACCACCATAGGCTGCATTCGTTAACTATTTGCGATGTCATCCGTTCGCTGCGTATCACCCACTATTTACGTCGCCGCATCGATACTGGATTGCTTGGTTCCTAGACCGAAAGCCGTTCGAGTGCCTGCGCCAGTTTCGCGCGTGTCGCTTCGGCCTCGGCCCGCCTTTCGCGCTGCTCCTCGACCACCTCCTCCGGCGCCTTGGCCAGGAAGCCGGCATTGGCGAGCTTGGCGTCGATCTTGGCGATTTCGCCGGCGAGTTTGTCGCGCTCCTTGCCCAACAATCCGCGTTGTTTGGCGACGTCGATATGCCCGGACAGCGGCAACACCAATGTCGCGTCGCTCAACACGATCTGCGCCGCCTCGCTGCCCGAGGCTCCCGGATCGTGTTCGATGTCATCGAGCCGGGCCATGGTCAGGATGATGGCACGGTAGCGGTCGAGCCGTGCCGCCGCTTCGCTCGAGGATTCGCGCACCCGAAGAGTCAACCGTGCGGCGGCCGGAACGTTCATTTCAGAGCGCACGGCGCGAATTTCCGAAACCACCTTCACGACCCACTCCATTTCCGACGAAGCCGCCGCGTCGATCAGGGCGACCGCGTCCTCGGGCCAGGGCGCGGTAATCAACCGTCCGGCGCTGGGCGACGAAAGGCGAGACCATAACTCTTCGGTCACGAAGGGCATGATCGGATGCAGCAGGCGCAAGATGCGATCGAGGACCCAGCCCGTGGTGCCGCGAATTTCGGCGGCGTCGGCGGCATCGTTGCCCAAGAGCATCGGCTTGGTGAATTCGAGATACCAATCGCAGAAGCTGCCCCACACGAATTGGTAGATTTCGGCGGCGGCGTCATTGAAGCGGAATTCGCCGAACGCCCGTTCCAGCCTTTGGCCGCAGCGCACGGCCTCGCCCACGATCCAGCGGTTGACGACAAGGCGCGACCGCGAGGGATCGAAGGTGGGGTCGGGCAAACACGCGTTCATTTCGCAATACCGCGCGGCGTTCCACAGTTTCGTAGCGAAATTGCGGTAGCCTTCGACCCGGCCGGCGGAAAGCTTGATGTCGCGCCCAGGCGCGGCAAGAGCGGCCAACGTGAAGCGGAGCGCGTCGCAGCCATAAGCATCGATCAGCTCGAGCGGGTCGATGACATTGCCCTTGGATTTCGACATCTTTTGCCCGCGTGCGTCGCGGACAAGGGCGTGGATATAGACCGTATGAAACGGCACTTCGCCCATGAAGTGCAGCCCCATCATCATCATCCGCGCCACCCAGAAAAAGATGATGTCGAAGGCCGTGACCAACACGTCGGTCGGGTAATAACGCTTCACCTCGGGCGTGTTTTGCGGCCAGCCCAAGGTCGAAAACGGCCACAACGCCGATGAAAACCAGGTATCGAGCACGTCGGGATCGCGGACGAGCGGCGTCTCTTTGCCATAGTGCAGGGCGGCCGCCGCTTTGGCTTCTTCCTCGGTCAGCTCGACGAAAACCTTGCCGTCGGGCGCATACCAGGCGGGAATCTGATGGCCCCACCATAACTGCCGGGAAATGCACCAAGGCTGGATGTTGCGCATCCATTCGAAATAGGTGTTTTCCCAATGGCGCGGCACGAACACCGTACGCCCGCGTTCCACCGCCTCGATCGCCGGTTTCGCCAGCGCGTGGGCATCGACATACCATTGATCGGTCAGCCACGGCTCGATCGGGACGCCGGAACGATCGCCATGCGGCACCACATGCGGGTGATCGATCGCGGCCGCGAGCCGGCCCTGCTCTTCAAGCTCGGCCAGGATGCGGCGGCGCGCCTCATAACGTTCGAGGCCGCGATAGGCCGCCGGCGCGTTTTCGTTGAGCCGGGCATCGGCGTCGAAGATGTTGATCATCGGCAGATTGTGGCGCCGCCCGACCTCGAAATCGTTGAAGTCATGGGCGGGCGTGATCTTCACCGCGCCGGTCCCTTTCTCCGGGTCGCTATGCATGTCCGCGATGATCGGAATGCGGCGTCCGGCGATGGGCAGGATGGCGAATTTACCGATGAGGTCGCGGTAGCGATGATCGTCCGGATGCACGGCCACGGCGGTGTCGCCGAGCAGAGTCTCGGGTCGCGTGGTTGCGACCGCGATAAAACGATGGGCGTCGCCATCGATCTGGTAGCGGATGTGCCACAACGTACCCTTGACCTCGCGTTGTTCCACCTCGAGGTCCGAAATCGCGGTATGCAGCCTGGGATCCCAATTGACCAGGCGTTTGTCGCGATAGATCAGTTTCTGTTTGTACAGGTCGACGAAGACCTTGCGGACGGCCGCCGACAGGCCCTCATCCATCGTGAAACGCTCGCGCGGCCAATCCGGCGAGGCGCCGAGACGGCGGAATTGGCGATTGATGGTGCCGCCGGATTCCGCCTTCCATTCCCAGACGCGCTGGACAAAGGCCTCGCGCCCAAGCGCGCGGCGGTTGGTCCCGGCGGCCTCCAATTGCCTTTCCACGACCATCTGCGTGGCGATTCCGGCGTGATCCATGCCGGGCTGCCATAACGCGTCGCGGCCGCGCATGCGGTGATAACGGGTCAGTACGTCTTGCAGCGTGCCGTTCAAGGCATGGCCCATATGCAGGCTGCCGGTGACGTTCGGCGGCGGCATCATGATGCAATACGGCTTGCGCGGTGAATTCGGCGCGGCGGCGAAGGCGCCGGACCGCTCCCACTCCGCATAAAGCGCGGCCTCGACCTCCGCCGGCCGATAGGTTTTATCCAAAGGCACGAAATACGCTCCCGAACGCTTGCGATGAACACCCGCCGGCGCGGCGGGTGGGCCGCACCGACAGGCTGCTAGTTGACGCGGTCCTGACGGACGATGCGTTGGATTTCGTTGCGAACCATCTGCTCGACCAAGGGCGGCAGATTGCGGTCCAGCCACTCCTTAAGCAGCGGACGCAACAACTCGCGGACCAGGTCCTCGACGGTCATCCGGCCCATATTGCCGAGCAGATCGGAATAATCGCCCATGAGCGCCTGACTGAGCGAGGCTATGGAGCCGGCCGAACTCATCGTGGCCGATTGCGACATCAGGCCTTCCCCGGGCGGAGAATCGCTGCGGCGCGGACGCGGCGGCGGCGGTTCGGGCTCGGCAGCCATCGGCTCCGGCATGTCGGGCTCGGCGAGGCTGACCACGGAGCCGTCATGGCTGACCATTTCGGTCAGCTCGAGGACATCCTTGTCGCCTTGGTCGGGTTCCGGTTCCGGCGCGCGTTTGGGCTGAGGCGGCGGCGTCGGCATCGGCGGCATGGGCGATTGCTCCGCCTTCGCGGCTGGCGCCGGTTTGGCAGGTTCAGGAGCCGCCGCTGCATCGGCCGCGGGCGCATCGTCTTCGGAGATAATCCGGCGGATCGACGCCAGGATTTCTTCCATTGACGGTTCGGGTTGCGTCTTGGTGTCGCTCATCGATCACCCATGGGTGAGCCTTAGACGAATCTGAGGTAGCGGCGGGAAGATATTGGAAGACCGTAAAAAAATCAAATAATCCCCAGGGGTTACTCGCCCGGAATGCGGTTGCCGACGAAACGGCCGCGGACATCGTTGTAGTTCACCGCGGGATCGTAAAGATCGATTGGCAGGCCGAGATCGCGGGCATTCAGTTTCCCCATGGCCTGGGTCAATTGGTACCCGGCAACGATTTCGTCGCGTTCGGCGCGTACATAATTGACGCGCGCGTTGAGCAGCTCCTGCTCGGCGTTGAGCACATCCAGTACGGTCCGCGAACCGACCCGCGCTTCCTGTTCCACGCCGTCGAGCGCGGTTTCGGCCGATTTGATCTGCGCGCTCAACGATACGAGCCGCGCCTGCGCCGTGGTCAACGCCTCGAAGGCGCTGGCCGCGTCTTGTTGGGCCTGCCGCCGCGCCGTGTCGATTTCAATACGCCGCTGGCCGGCCGTCTGTTTGGCCTCGCGCACGCGCGCATCGACGCCGCCCGCCGTATACAACGGCACGGTGATTTGCGCGGTCAGGGTTTTCGTCTCCTGGATGACGCTGGGATTCCCCGATTCGTGGTTGCGCGCGACGCTCCCGTTCAAATTCACGGTCGGCAGGTTTTCCCCGGCGACCAATTCGATCGTGTAGCGGGCCGCCTGCTCGGCATAGGTCGCGGCTCTCACCGTGGGGCTTCCGGCCAAGGCCGCGGCGATCGCATCCCCGGAATTGCCCGGCAATTCCTGCGGCAGCACGGCCATGTCCAGCTTGCCGGGAAGCTGTCCG
>CANFCX010000106.1 GCA_947445225.1 Rhodospirillales bacterium | reverse complement strand
GCCTCACCGAAGGTCAGCGCGTCTCCTACGAGTTGCAGGTCGGCAAGAACGGCAAATCGTCGGCCGAAAACCTCAAGATGCTGAAGTAGCAGCACGCCGCCCGCCGGGTTGCCGGCGGGATGGGACGGAAAATCGAGGTCACGCGGGCGCCATCCGGGATTCCGGGTTTGGCTCCCGCCAGCGCCCTTGCTGTTTGCGGCACCCACCACGGTTGGCGCCTAGGACACCCATCCTATCGCCGCAAGGGCCGCGATCGGCTAATCTCCGCCAATCCGCTAGGGCAAGGGAGCGGCCGGATGCCGCCGTTTGTCGACAGCCACAACCATCATTTGCCTGTGCTCGCCATGGTCATCGCGGCGGGACTGGTGCTCGCCGCATGTACGCCGGCATCGCCGTTACGCACGCCTCTGTCGGCAACAAAACTGTGCTTCTACCCGGCATCGGATGTCGCGTATCCGACCTTCGCCGATCGGTGCGCCGGCGGCGAGCCTTCGCTGCCTCTCGCGGAGGCCGACGCCCGGCGATTGGCGGCGCAGCGCCAGCAGCCGGTGCCCGCGCCCGCGGCGACCCCCGCCGCCGCGACCCCAACCACGATCCTTTGTTTCGACGCCCGCTACGGTCTTACCTATCGCCCCGGCGGTGGGCGTTGCGCCGGCAACGATGTTCGCGTCACCGAGACCGAAGGCCGGGCGCCGCAGGCGGCCTTCGCGGCCCGGGCGGCAACCGCGGCGCAACAGAACACACCGCCCCCGATCTCGGCAGCCGTGACGTGGTGTTATGATCCGCGGATCGATCTCGCTTATGTCGTCGGCGACGGGAATTGCTCCGGCCACGACCGCATCACCGAGGCCGAGGCGAACCGTCGCATTCAACTCATCCAATACCGGCGCATCCATGCGCGGCGCGGGCCGCGCCCGGCCCGGCGACGCCGATTCCGCACCATCGGTCCGAGCGCCCGGCGCGGAAGAGGCGATTCATGAACCGAACCCGTTTGCCTGCGGTCGCCGCGTTGGTCGCGGCCGGGCTGTTGGCCGCCGGTTGCAATGCCCACTATGCGGCGGAAATGGCACTCGAGGCGGCCCGGCGAGCGGAGCAGGCTCTCCTCTCTACTCCACCTGGGACAAGGTGGTGCCACGCCCTGTCAGGCAAAGTGACGTACGGAATCACATCCGACTCCTGCGTTGGCGACGATCTTGAAATCTCCGCTCCACCGGCCCGGGCGGCAATGTGGTGTTATGACCCGGCGCGCAACAATGCCTATCCCAGCGGCGCGGGGGCCAGTTGCGTTGGGAACGACCTCAAGGTCACGGAAATCGACGCCAAGCTAAGGCTGCGCGCGACAAACGCGACAAAATGGTGCCATGACCCGGCCAAAGACGTCGTTTACACCGTTTCGGCCGTCTGCTTCGGCGGGGACCGCCTCCTCACCGAGGCCGAAGGCCGGGCGCGGCAAGACCTAAAAGCCGCGCGGCCGAACCCGGCGCCGATTATCTCCGCCTCGGACTGGTGTTTTGGCTACGGCAGAGAATTGGGATTTGCCGCCCACAGCGGCGGCTGCGCGGACAACGACCGCACCGAAGCCGACGCGAACCGCCGCCTGCAGTTCATCCAATACTGAGGCGCCCAGGTCGGCGCCGGAAGCGCTGCCCCTATTTTTCCACGGTGATCGTGATCTTCGGCGACATCACCATGGGCGCGTGCGGGGTGTGGGTGAAATCGCCGAGCACGAGTTGAAGTGTGTGGCGGCCCGGCGGCAGCTCGATGCGCGCTTCGGTCTGGCCCTTGCCGAAATGGATATGTTTGGCGTCGGCCGGGATCGGCTCGCCCTTCTTCGGCGGGTCGGCGTCGACGAAAACATGGTGATGGCCGGTGTTTTCCATCTCCACACCGGCCGGCGCGATGCCCATCCCGCTCAGGCCGAACTGCACGAGAACCGGGCTTTTGGCCTTGGCACCATCCTTGAGATTGACGAAATAAACCTTCGCGTCCTTGGGCGCCGGCGTTTCGGCGGCGTTGGCGACCAAGGCGCCGGAGGCGGCGAGGGCGACGGCGAGTGCTGCCATGCGAACTATCATGAGTTTTCCCCTTTGCCGATGATGTCGGCGACGCCGCAAGAATATTCGACCTAGAGGTGGGAAGAAAGCCCGGGCTGAAACCGCCCTCACTCCGCGGCGAGCGGGGACTTGGCCAGGTTCAAATCCTCGCGGGCGTGCCGCATGACCGCGATGGCGCCCTGAACCCCGAGAACGGCCATGATCGCAGCGACGATCAGATCGGGCCACGCCGCCGCCGTGCCGAAGACACCGAAGGCCGCCAACAACACGGCGATATTGCCGATGACGTCATTGCGCGTGCACAGCCAGACCGACCGCATGTTGGAATCGCCGGCGCGAAATCGCCACAACATGGCAAAGACGGCAAGATTGGCCAAAAGCGCCGCAAAGCCGACGCCGCCCATCGCCACCGCGCTGGGCAATGTACCGGCCAGCGCGTGGTAGGAAGTCGCGCCCAACACATAGAGACCCAGGATCCCCATGGTCGCGCCCTTGAAGAAAGCCGCCCGCGCCCGATAGGACATCGCCATGCCGAGCACGAACAGGCTGATGGCGTAATTGCCCGCGTCGCCGAGGAAATCGAGCGCGTCGGCCTGGAGCGACACCGACCCCGCGGCCAGCCCGGCGCCGATTTCAACGACGAACATCGTGGCATTGATGGCGAGCGCCGCCCACAACACCCGCCGGTAGAGCGGGTCCGGCGCGCCGCCCCGCCCGTTATCGTGGGTGTGATCGTGTTCGCAGCAGGCCGCGCCCATCTTAAGGATTCCCTTGGTTTCGCTTCACGCGGCGATTATCCTAGACCCTATAGTCACTATAGGGTCAAGCCCATGCCCAACCGCGCCGCCGCCTCCGATTCCGGCGTCCCCGTCGGCTCCGCCCTGTCCATCGGCGATCTGGCCAATGCCGCGGAAACCAAACCCGTCACGATCCGCTATTACGAACGCATGGGGCTGCTGCCCGTGCCGCCCCGGACATCGAGCAACTACCGGGCCTATAGCGAGGTTCATCTGCATCGGTTGCGTTTCATCCGGCGCTGCCGCGATCTCGGCTTCACGCTGGAGCAGGTGGAGGATTTGCTCACGCTGTCTTCCGACGAACATCGCGATTGCGCCGAAGTCGATCGACTGGCGGCCGCACATCTGGTGGCGGTGCAAACCAAGATCGCCGATCTTACGCGCCTGGCCGAGCAGTTGCGCCAAATCAGCCGAAGCTGCCGCGGCCGGCGTACGATCGCCAATTGCCGCATAATCGAAGCACTCTCGCCGCAATGAATCGCCCAAAGCGCGTTTAAGGAGCCGCCATGCCCAATGAAAAGGCCGACGCCGAGATCCTCAGCCGATCGGTCCTGCCCGCCGGCCGCATCATCTTTCACGCCCATGAGAGCGGCCTCAACGCCTATCTCATCAACAAGGGAACCGTGGAAATCTACAAACAGGAAAACGGCGCCGACGTGACCATCGCGCTGCTCCACGCCGGCGAAGTCTTCGGCGAGATGGCGCTGTTCAACGACGGCCGGCGCAGCGCCAATGCCCGCGCCCAAACCGCCTGCGAGTTGACCGCGATCCAGAGCAACCACATCGAACGATTGATGGCGCGCGCCGAACCCGGACTTAAGGCCATCATCCGCGTGTTGATCCACCGTATGACCGAGATCACCGACCGCATCGAAGTCTGCCCCCAGACCGGAAAATTCCGCATCAAGGGCGACCCCGAGGCCACGGCCGCGCCGCCATCGTGAGATTGGGGGTTATGCCGCCGATCCGCCGCGCCATTTTTCTTTCGGGGCTCGCGGCCATTCTCGTCCAGCCGCTGACAACCCCGGCGCCGGTCGCGGCCCAAACCGCGGCCGGCAAGACGGAAATTTTCGATTTCGAAAACGCGACGGTCGGGATCATGCCTTCGCGTTTCACCGCGGCACTGACCGGCGGCGGCAATCCCATCAAATGGACCATCGTCGAGGACGCCACTTCGCCCTCCGGAGCCAAGGTGCTGACCGAAATCAGCGCCGATGTCACCGATTTCCGCTTCCCGCTCGCCATTCTCGACTCCATCCAGGCGCGGGATGTCGAGCTGCGCGTTCGTTTCAAGGCGGTCGCCGGACAGATCGACCAGGCGGCCGGCCTCGTCGCCCGGCTGAAGGACAAGGACAATTACTACACCGTCCGCGCCAATGCGCTGGAGGACAATATCGGCCTGTACAAGGTCGTCGGCGGGCCGCCGCATTCAATTCGGCGGCGTCGAATACCCGGTGCCGCCGGGGCGTTGGCATGAACTGGGCCTGGCGATCGAGGACGACCGCTTTTTTGTGACCTTCAACGGTCGCCTGTTGTTCAGCACCACGGATCAGGACCGCACCTTCACCGAACCCGGCCGCATCGGCCTATGGACCAAGGCCGACAGCCTGACCCGTTTCGACGGCCTGACGGTCACGACGCTGCGCTAACGCCCGCGCGGCGCTTTCCCAAAAAAAACGGCCGGAGTTGCCCCCGGCCGCCTTTTTTTTCTCAGCGTCCTTTATCGACGCCGATCGCGGGTCGTGCCGACCGTAGGTCAGCTCCAGCTGAGGTCGTGGTTCTTCAAGGGCAGCTCGCGAATGCGTTTGCCCGTGATCTTGAAGATCGCGTTGGTGATCGCCGGGAACACGACGGGAAGCGAGGCCTCGCCGATGCCGCCCCATTTCGTGCCGCCGGTCAATCCGCCATAGGACGTAATGACCTGGGGCATTTCGTCGATGCGCATCATCTGGTAGTCGTCGAAATTGCCTTCGACGACGCGGCCCTTACGGATGTTGATTTCTCCGTACATCAACGCGGTGTGGGCCATGACGACCTGGCCTTCCATCTGCGCCTCGATGTCGTTCTTGTTGATGATGTTGCCGGAATCGAAGGCAACGTGGACCTTGTCCAACTTGACGCCGCCTTCCTTGCTCATCGTCACCTGGATAACCATGCCGACGATGGTGCCGGCGGATTCGCAGATGGCCATGCCTTGAGCGGTGCCGGCGGGGAAGGTCTGCTTGCCCCAGCCGGACTTGTCCATCATATCGTTCAGGACCTTGAGATAACCGGGGTCCTTGGCGTTGGCCAACAACGCGCGGCGATATTCGCCGGGGTCCTTGCCCGCCGCGACCGCCAATTCGTCGACGAAGGATTCGACGAAATAGGTGCTTTGCGCGCCGCTCGGCGCGCGCCAGAAGCCCAGCTCGAGGTGGGTCTGCGACGCCTTATATTCCACCTGGAGATTGGGCACGCTGTAGTAATTCACCATGCCGCTCATCGAGCCCAAGGCCGAATTGTCGATTTGCTTGGCCTGCTCGAAGGCCGCGGGGGTCAGCTTCGCGGTCCGCGAATCCGAAACCGTGCGGCTCAGCCACGCCAACGGCATGCCGTTGGCACCAAGGCCCGCGCGGAAACGGGTGACCGCCATCGGCCGGTACTGGCCCTGACGGGTCGTTTCTTCGCGACTCCAGGTGACCTTCGCCGGACGCCCGACCGCCTTGGAGACCACGACGGCCTCGCGGGTGGTTTCGGGGTTCGAACGCCGGCCGAAACCGCCGCCGAGGAACAGGTTGTGCACGAACACCTGAGCCGGCTTCATGCCGCCGGTCTCAGCCGCGCCCGTCGTTGCCGCGTCGGCGTCCTGGGTTCCCACCCAAACGTCGATCTTGTCGGCCGTCACATGCGCCACGGCGCTCAACGGCTCCATGGTGGCGTGGTCGAGATAGGGAATTTGATAGGTCGCATCGAGCACTTTCGTCGCGTCCTTCATCGTGGCTTCGACATCGCCGTTCTTGACGGCGACGTTGCCGGGCTGGTCGAGCAATTTGAGCGCGGCGTCGAAGATCGACTTGGTGTCGGAGTTACCGCCGGCACCGTCGTCCCACTCGATCGGCATGACATCCAGGGCGGTCTTGGCGTTCCAATAGGTGTCGGCGACGACGGCGACGGCATCGCGGATGCCGGTGCCGCGCACGGGCACCGCCGTGATCACGCCCGGGCGGTCCTTGATGGCCGCGAGGTCGAAGCTCTTCAGCTTGCCGCCATGCACGGGTGAATGACGGATCGCCGCGTTCACCATGTTGGGCACGGTGATGTCGATGCCGTACACCGCGCTGCCGTTGACCTTCAGCGGCGTATCCAGACGCGGCACCGGCTCCTTGCCGAGGAAGGTGTACTGGTCGGGGGTCTTGATCGTCGGCTCGGTCGCCAACTTCACCGCCGAGGCCTTTTGCGCCATCTCGCCGAAGCGCAGCGTGCGGCCGGTCGGACGGTGAGTGAGCACGCTTTTCTTGGCGTCGATTTCGGTGACGGGAACGTTCCATTCCGCCGCCGCCGCGGTCTTCAGCATTTCGCGCGCGCGGGCGCCGGCCTTTTGCAGGAATTCGCGCGAGGTGCGCACACCCTGGCTGCCGACGGTCCGCATCGATTCATAGACTTTTTCGACGGCGTTGCGGTTGGGATCGGCGAACTCGACGCGGATCTTCGACCAATCGCACTCCAGTTCCTCGCAGATGATCATGGGCATGTAGGTCACGGCGTCGTTGCCCATTTCGGACTTCGAGGCACGCACGATAATGGTGTCATCGGGCGCGATGGTCATCCACGCGGTCAATTCCGGGCCGCGCGCCGCCTGCGGCGGGGCCTGGTCCGGGCGCGGGTTCATCTTGAACTGAGCCGATGCCGGCTCGATGCCGATGCCGATGGCCAGTCCACCGCCGATCGCCGCCGTCGTGATGACGAACTGGCGACGGTTCGTTTCCAAACGATTGGTCATGGATGCTCCCTCCCTTAGGACTTGGTGTTCTTCGCGGCGAGGTGGATCGCGGCGCGAATGCGCTGATACGTCCCACAGCGGCAGATGTTGGTGATCGTCTTGTCGATGTCGGCATCGGTCGGCTTGGGCTTGCGGGCCAACAGCGCCGCCGTCGCCATGATCATGCCCGATTGGCAATAGCCGCATTGCGGCACGTCCAGCTCGATCCAGGCCTTTTGGACCGGGTGGCTGCTATCGGC
>CANFCX010000105.1 GCA_947445225.1 Rhodospirillales bacterium | reverse complement strand
GCAAAGGCGTCGGGATCAGCACCTTCATCGCGGCGTTCGGGTCTTCACGCCGGCGTCGCCGTCTCCACGGCGTAGATTTCGGGCAGGTTGCGGGCCATCGTCTCCCAATTGCGGCCCTCGTCGCGGCTCATCCAGACCTCGCCCCCGGTCGTGCCGAAATAAAGTCCGACGGGGTTCCCCGCGTCCGCGGCCATGGCCTGCCGCTTCACCGTCCACCACGCCTGTTGTTTGGGCAGCCCGTTGGCGACCTTGCGCCAGCTTTGGCCACCATCGCGAGTGACGAAAACCGAGGGTTTTCCCTGCAGGCTAACGCGCGGCCAAACCGTCCCGCCATCCATGGGCAGGACCCAGCAGGTGTTGTCGTCACGCGGATGCACCACCATCGTGAAGCCGATGTCGCCGATTTCCGCCGGCATGGCGTTGCCGATCCGATCCCAGCGTTTGCCCGGCCGGTCGAGCCGATAGATGCCGCAATGGTTCTGCTGATACAGCCGGTCGGGATTGGTCGCGCACATGCGGACGCAATGCGGATCGTGGGACTCGAGATTGGTGGCATCGCCGAAAACAACGCTGAGACCCTCGAACAGCGGCGTCCAGGTCCGGCCTTTGTCTGTGGTTTCGTGCACGCCGCCGCCTGACATCGCGAAATACAAATGCGACGGATCGCGCGGGTCGACGATGATGGAATGCATTTTCGGCCCGTCGGGCGTGCCGTCCTGCACGCTGCCCATCCAGACGCGAAATTGCGGATCGTCGTTGACGATGGAAAACGGCTCCCAGGTGACGCCGCCATCCTCGGTGCGGAACAAACCTTGCGGCGAGGTTCCGGCGTACCAGACATTCGGCTCGTTGGCGTGCGCCGGGGTCAGCCAAAAGGTGTGATCCACGGCGCGGCCTTTTTCGCCCTCGGGCGCCTTGGCGAAAGCCGGCGGCTTGGCCGCTTCCTTCCAGGTCTTGCCGAGATCGGTGGAGCGGAAGATCGTCGGGCCGATATGCCCGGTCTTGGCCGCGGCCAGCAGGGTGCGCCCGTCGCGCGGGTCGAGCACCATGTGGTTGACGATGTGGCCGAGGAAATGCGGTCCATCCACGCGCCAACTCCGCCGCGCCGAATCGCCGCGATAGATCCAGGCGCCCTTGCGCGTGGCGACCAAAATCGCCAGGGGTTTGGCGGGCGCGATGCGCACCGGCCGCTTCGCCGCGGCTTTCTTGGGCGCGGGTTTGGCTCGCTTGGGCGCTGGTTTAGCGTGAACCTTGGTCTTGGCTGGGGCGGCGGGTCGTTTCGCTTTCGCCGAGGGGCGAGTCTTCTTGGCGGCTTTCCTAGCCGGCGTCTTTTTGGTCCTGGCCATGATACCTCCCGTATCGCCGACCGGCGCTCGTTGGCGGGCTCGGTCCGGTTGGACTCATTGAACACCAAATCTCGTCCATTTGTCACCCGCCGGGGACGGCGCCAGGCCGCGCCTGCCGGTTAGGTCTCGATCAACCAGGTCGCGGCGCGGACCAGATATTTCGGCGCATCGCGGGCGCGCTCGGCGTGACCGGCGGCGAGCCTGGCAAATCGCGCCTTGCCGAAACGCCGCGCCGTATCCAGGACGAGCTGACGCAGCGGCTTCAGGATGTCCTTGCGTTCGGCCTCGCCGAGCCGCGTATCGTTCAGTGCTTCTTCCCCCAGGCGCAAGCGCTGGGCGAGCAGCGGCGCTCCGATGTCGTCGGCGGCCAATGCCAACATGCCGAGATTGCCTTCGGTCGTAATTGCCCGCTCGAAACTTGTCTTGCAGGTGAAAACCCGGAATTGCGCGCCTTCCAAAGCCGACAGGTCGGGCGGGGCGTTCGGCGTGTCCAGGCTGTTGATGGTCGCGTCCGCGTCGCTGGGGCGGAGGTCGCGGTCGGCGACGATGGCGCACTTCCCGGGCGGCGTGCCCGGCGCGAACAGGGCCGCGTAGTCGTGGAAATGAATGCCGTGGATGGGAATGATGGCGACGCCGGCGCGGTCGAGATCGATTCCCTTGGCATGTTTAAGCAGCGGCGGAACCAAAAAGACTTCCGCCGGCCCCTCGACGAGCATGACCTTGCGCGCCGCCAGGGAAGCGGCCGCCGACGCCGGCAGGTCCAACAACGTTGTTACTTCGGCGCCCGGCCTTGCGCGATCTCGGTCCATTTGGCGACGAGGGCCGCGACCTCCGGGTCGCCGGCCACCCCTTTGGTGTCGTAACGGCTGACCGAATTCCGCAAGGTGCGAAGCTGACCGTGGGCGTTGATGAAGGAATCGACCTTGGCCACGTCCTCGCCATTCATGCGCGTTTTCACCAGCGGGATTTTGTTGATGCTGGCGTTGAGCCTTTCGCGGTCGCGTCCGCCCAGCACCATGTCGATTTCGGGTATGGCGGCGATCAGGGCGCGGTCGTCTTCCGCCGGTTGAGAGGTCAGCGCCACGATCATATGCGCGCCTTCAACTTTCAGCGCCGCCACCGCCTCGCGCGCCGCGCCGATGACGGGCAGGAATTTGATCCCGGGCACCGCCGGCGCGGCATCGGGCGCCACCAAGCCGAGGAAACCCACCTTGATGTCCATTTCGTCCTCGACGATGCGGAAGGCGATTTTTTTCAGCCCCAACGGCGTGTTTCCCTCGGTGTCCACGACATTGCTGCCCAGCCAGGGGAATTTCGATTCCGCGATGTGTTGCCGCAGCGCCTCCGCGCCTTGCGCGAAATCGGGCTGGCCGACGACGGCGACGTCGATACCGGCGGCATTGGCCAGATCGATCATCGGCGCATTCTTGCCCAGCTTCGCCAACGCCGCCGGCCCAACCATGGCGCCGCCGAAGGTGACGATGCTGTGCTGGTTCTTCGCCTCCTCGCGTTTGAGCACGGCGGCGAGTTGGGCGAACCCGCCGGCCCCATCGACCGCCGCGATTTCGTACATATCGTTGAAATGCAGGAAGCTGATCTTGATTTCATGCGCCGAGGCGTTGGCGCCAGCGGCCAGGACGGCGACACCGACGAGGGCCGCGCGGATCGCAAAACCAAAGGTGGTTGCTCGCATCGTTCTCTCCTGTCGCCCCCAGCGCCGAATGGATGGACCCTCCAGCGGCAATAAGGTCAATATTAACCCGGCGCTTCCCTCAAACATACCGGCGGGCGGCGCCCTCATACATGAACGTGAACAGCCGCGGCCCGTCCATATATGCGCGGTCGATCCGCTCGAGGCCGAAGCCAGCCTCCTCGATCAGCCCGTCGATGGGGCGGTCGAGGTGACAGCCGCCGCTGCACCGTTTCCACAACGGCGTCAGCCGGCGTTGCCAGCGCAAGACCCCGGCATCCGGCGCCCGCCCATGTTCGACGAACAGAAGCCGGCCGCCGGGCTTCAGGACCCGCCGGATTTCGGCGAGCGCGCGCGCCGGATCGTTGATGCTGCACAGGGTCCAGGTCATCACCACGGTATCGATGCTCGAACTCTCCAACGGGATCGACTCGGCCGACCCCTCCAGGGTCGTCAGCGCGATGCCGGCCGCCACCGCGGCCTTGTGGGCCTTGGCCAACAGGGCGGGCGAGGGATCGAGCCCGATCAAGGCGGTGACGGAGTCCCGATCGTAGAAGGGCAGGTTGAGACCGGAGCCAATCCCGATCTCGAGCACGTGGCCGGTGGCCTGGACCGCGTGCGGGCGCGATAGGGCGACAATGCGCGGTGCCGCATCGCCCAGGCGATGAGGTGCGGAAGGACGTGGCGATCGTAGAGATTGGTGGACATGATGACGGGTCGTGGCTCCGAAGATCGTCGATGGTGCGGCCACCGATGAATCCGCTCATCATACGCCTGGCGGCGGTCCTTGCTAATCAGGGACGAACGTCAGCTATGATGCGGGTCACCCTGGAGCCCCGGTTGGGATGATGAAAAACCTGCGGTTTTGGCCGCTGGCGAGCCTGTGCAGCGTGCTTCTTTGGCTGGCCGTGGCGGCTTTCTGGCCCACTTTGTTCGAGACGGCGGCGCCGAGCCGGGTCGTTGGCTCACATCCGCGCGGGGAAGTCGGCGGCCATGCGGTGGGCGAGGGCCGCACCCTGTTCGAACGCGCCCTGTCCGCCGGCTCCATGCAGGCGGCGCGCGGGGACTACGCCGCGGCGGAACACCAAATCGCGAGCGCCTTGCGCAAGGCGGAGCGGTTTGGCGAATCCGACCAGCGCCTGGGGATCGCGCTCGAATCCCTGGCTCGGGTGTACGCGGCGCAAACCCGTTATGCCGAGGCCGAGCCGTTGCTGATGCGCGCGGTGGTCATCGGCGAGAACACCTGGGGGCCGGGAAACCTCAAACTAGGCGTATTGTTGTCGCGGTTGGCGCAGGTCCAGCTGATGCAAGGGCAGCCGGCGAAGGCCCAAGAGGTCTACGAACGCGCCCTTGCCTTGGTCGAGACCTATCATGGCACGAACCGGATTTTCACCGCCGCCATCCTCCACGAACTGGGGATCGCGCTGCATGCCCAGGGCAAGGACGAAGCGGCCGAACCGATCGTGCGGCGCGCGCTCGGCTTGCGCGAGGCGGCGCTTGGCCCCAATCACGGCGACGTCGCCATCAGCCTCAACAATCTCGCCGTGCTGCTCCGCGGCCGGCGCGACTACGAAGCGGCCGAAATGTTGTACCGGCGCGCGGTCGACGCGCTGGCGCGCACCGAATTGCCCGGCGGCTCGGCGCATCCCTATCTCGCCAATATCCTCGAAAGTTACGCCGTACTCCTGCGCGAGACCGGGCGCGCGGCCGAAGCCGCCGCCGCCGAGACGCGGGCGCAGGCGATCAAGGCGCGGTAGCCGGGTTCAGCCGGTCCATTCGCGGACGGCGGTACCCGGCGGCTGCGCGTACCAGCCCGGATCGCGGTAATCGTCGCGGGCCAGGCCGTCGCGCACCTTCAGCACCGTGAACATGCCGCCCATTTCCAGCGGTCCAAATGGCCCGAACCCGGTCATCATCGGCAGCGTGTTGTCCGGTAGGGGCATTTCCATTTCACCCATGTCGGCCATGCCGCGTTCACCCATGATCATGTAATCGGGGATCAGGGAGACGATCCGCCGGCCGACGCCGCGATGATCGACGCCGATCATGGTCGGCACGTCGTGGCCCATGGCGTTCATGGCGTGGTGGGATTTGTGGCAGTGAAAGGCCCAATCGCCGGGCTCGGTCGCCTCGAATTCCACCGCCCGCATCGCGCCCACCGGGACATCCACCGTGGTCTCCGGCCATTGCGCGCCCGGCGGCACCCAGCCGCCATCGGTGCAGGTCACGCGGAAATTGTATCCGTGCAGGTGGATGGGGTGGTTGGTCATGGTCAAATTGCCGATGCGGATACGCACGCGGTCGCCGCGGCGCACGGCGAGGTGATCGATGCCGGGAAAAACACGGCTGTTCCAGGACCACAGATTGAAATCGGTCATGGTGTTGATGCGCGGCGTCTTGGCGCCGGGATCGATGTCATAGGCATTGGTGATGAAGACGAAATCGCGGTCCACGCGATGCTGGGCGGGGTCGCGCGGATGGACGACGAAAAAGCCCATCATGCCCATCGCCATCTGCACCATTTCGTCGGCATGGGGGTGATACATGAACGTTCCGCTATGCCGGGCCTCGAATTCATAGACAAAGGTCTTGCCCACCGGAATCTGCGGCTGGGTCAGGCCGCCGACGCCATCCATGCCGTTGGGCACGATCACGCCGTGCCAGTGCACGGTGGTGTGTTCGGGCAGTTTGTTGGTGACGAAGATGCGAATCCGGTCGCCTTCGACGCATTCGATGGTGGGGCCGGGGCTCTGGCCGTTGTAACCCCAGAGATTGGCCTTCATGCCCGGCGCCAATTCGCGGATCACGGGCTCGGCGACGAGATGGAATTCCTTCCAGCCGTCCTTCATGCGCCAGGGCAGGGTCCAGCCATTGAGCGTGACCACCGGGTTGTAGGGCGGGCCGTTGGGCGGTGTCAGCGGCGGCTGGAACGCGGGCGAATCCCGGCTCGGCGCGTCGGGCACCTGGGCCAGCGCCGACCGCGCGACCGCGGCCACCCCCAACAAGGCCGCGCCGATTCCGCTTATCGCCTCGCGACGGGAAACCATGGTCTCTATCTCCTCGGTCGTTTTCGTCCACTCGCGCACCTACGCATTTTCGCGATCGAGGAGCAGCCGTGCCGCGCGGCTGCGGAACTCGGGCGAAAACTTTCTCGTTGTCCTGCCCATCCTGGCTCCGCCTTCTCTGGAGTCGGAGTCTCCGGCAAATCCCGGGGCGGTTCAGTGGCCGGTAAGCGCCGATGCTATCCAAAGGTAGATTGCGACGTGGATAACATGAAACCTATCATCACATTGAGCGGTGCCTGACCCGCGCGGCGAATGAAGCACGGCTTCTAATTCCCGTCTTGCCAAGAATGCGATGCACGTAACTTTTGACGGTTCCCAACGTGATATCTAGACGACGGGCAATGAATTTGTTCGACTGGCCCGTGGCGAGCAGCCGCGCCACGTCCTTTTCGCGCGGCGTTAGGTCATCCAAGAAACGATCGTCTGGCTCATCCGATCCTACCGCGACGATTACCAGCGGCACGGCACATTGCCGTGACTTGGTAAAATCGACGGTGATCGAAGTGGCTCGCGGAACATGGCGAGCGAGGTGCATGAGCGGCACGAATCCCACGCCCGGCTGGCTTCTTCCAAGCTGCCCTAGGGTTGTTGCGAGCAGCTCGAGAAAGTCATCCGACAGTCGGTCTCTTAAACCCGAATTCCATTCCATATGGTCAAACCTATCAGGACAACACCATGACCGATCCGAAGCTCCCTTCGGCGATTGACCGCTTTTTTCGCGCCATGCAGGCGGGCGCTACGTCGGAAGCCGCAATGATGGCACTTTTTGCCGAGGATGCGGAGTATAGCGAGCCGTTTTCTGGCAAGACCCAAACTCACCAGGGCAAAGCTGCGATCCGGCGTGCCTTTGTGCAGGGCTGGAAGCATCCTCTCCCGAGCATGCGGCTAGAAGTTGATCGAGTCGACCTCGACGATCAAACCATACGTGTCGACTGGACTTGCCACTCACCTGCATTGCCGGGCGGCAAGGGTCAAGGTACCAACGAGTTCTCGCTGTCCGGCGGACTGATTCGACGTCTAATCACCAAGGCTACCTCGAAAAATAGCCTCTTTCCAGCGCGATCAAAATCCGATTCAAGGATGCTGACACAGCGCGGGGTTTTGCATCATGGGCCAGCCGGGATTTTTCGATTTGCAGCAGCGATATGAGGGGCTGGATGCAAAGTCTGATCCGCT
>CANFCX010000104.1 GCA_947445225.1 Rhodospirillales bacterium | reverse complement strand
TCGAAACCCTGACGAATCGGCCTAACGGCCGGTTCCTTTTGGCGTCAACCACCCCATGAATGAACAACGCAACCTGATTTTGGCGATCGTCCTGTCGGTTGCCATCGTGCTCGTCTTCGAATTTCTCTATCAGAGGCCGATCCGCGAGCTGGACCGCCTGCGCGAACAACAGACGGCCGCGACCACCGCACCGGCCGCCCAGGCGCCGGGTGCCGCGCCGGTCGGGTCGCCAACACCCGTCCTGCCGGGCACGCCGCCGGCCTCCCCGCAAAGCGCAGCGCCTCGACCCGCGCCGGAGATCGCGCCCGCGCCGCGCGTCCGGATCACCTCGTCGCGCCTGACCGGGTCCCTTTCGCTGCGCGGCGGTCGCATCGACGATCTCGCGATGGTGGATTATCGCGAAACACCCGACCCGCGAAGCGCCCCGATTGTTCTGCTCTCGCGGGCCGGCGCCGCGGGCGCCTATTACGCCGATTTCGGCTGGTCGGCGGTCGATGCGTCGGTACCGGTGCCCACCCCCGACACCGTGTGGCGAGCGGACCGCAACGACCTATCGCCGGATTCGCCGGTCACGCTGACTTGGGACAATGGACAGGGGCAACGTTTCACTCAGCGCTACGAACTGGACCGCAATTACATTTTCACCGTCACACAGCGCGTCGAGAACACCGGCGCGACCCCGGTGACGCTCCATCCGTTTGGGCTGGTGGTGCGAAGCGGCACGCCAGTGACCTCCGGCTACTACATCCTGCATGAGGGCCCCGTGGGCGTCTTCAACGACGTGTTGAAGGAAGTCAGCTACGAGGACCTTCGCGCTAAACCGATTCTTGAACAGACGACCGGCGGCTGGATCGGCATCACCGACAAATATTGGCTGGTGGCCCTGGCCCCGAACCAGAAGACCGAGACTCGCGCCCGTTTCAGCCACGGACTCAACGCCGGCGTCGACCAATATCAGGTGGACGTGATCGATGCCGCGGCGCGTACAGCCGCACCGGGCGGCGCGATCGAGGAGTCGACGCGCCTTTTCGCCGGCGCCAAGGAGGTCAAACTCCTCGACGAATACACCGCATCACTCAACATCGCCCGCCTCGACCTGGCCGTCGATTGGGGCTGGTTCCCTTTCCTGACCCGCCCGATCTTCTACGTGCTCGAGGAATTCAAGGCGTGGATCGGGAATTTCGGCCTGGCGATCCTCTTGCTGACTCTGATCATCAAACTCGCCTTCTTCCCGCTCGCCAACAAGTCCTACCGGGCGATGAGCAAGATGAAGAGCATGCAGCCGGAGATGACGAAGCTGCGCGAGCGTTACGCCGACGACAAACAGCGCATGAACCAGGAATTGATGGCGCTCTACAAACGGCAAGGGGCCAACCCGTTAGCCGGGTGCCTGCCCATCGTCATCCAGATTCCGGTGTTCTTCGCCCTGTACAAGGTCCTGTTCGTGACCATCGAGATGCGGCACGCGCCCTTCTATGGCTGGATCCATGACCTTTCGGCGGCCGATCCGACCTCGCTGTTCAATCTGTTCGGCCTGATTCCGTGGACGCCGCCGGAGCTGCTTCATGTCGGCGCTTGGCCGCTGATCATGGGCATCACGATGTTCCTGCAAATGAAGCTGAACCCGCAGCCACCCGATCCGATCCAGGCCAAGGTGTTCATGTTGATGCCGGTGATCTTCACGGTCATCTTGGCGCCTTTCCCGGCCGGGCTTGTGATCTATTGGGCGTGGAACAACGTGTTGTCGGTGCTCCAGCAATGGCTGATCATGCGACAAACCGCGGCGGCGTCGACACCCGAGGCGCCAACAAAACCCCCGCCCAAGAAGTGAGCCAGTCAACGCCGCCGGAGCCCTCGGACCAAGCGATCGACGAAGCGGCGATTGAGGCGGGTCGGCGGCTCTTCGCGCGCGAATGTACGTTCATCGCCGGTGCTTCGCGTTTGGATTCCGTACCGATATGCGGCCTTCCAGAAATCGCCTTTGCCGGCCGCTCCAACGTTGGAAAATCGAGCCTTGTCAATGCCTTGACCGGGCGCAAGACACTCGCCCGCGTGTCCCGGACACCCGGCCGCACACAACAGATCAATTTTTTCAGCCTCGATGACCGGCTGGCTCTCGTCGATCTGCCCGGCTACGGTTTTGCGCAGGCCTCCAAACAACGCGTCGCCGACTGGACATCTCTCATTCGCCTTTATCTCAAGGGCCGCCCGACCCTGCGCCGGGTGTGCCTTTTGATCGATGCCCGTCACGGGCTCAAGGACATCGATGGCATGATCGCGTCGGAATTGGATTCGGCCGCGGTGTCCTATCAGCTCATCCTAACCAAGGCCGATCAGTTGGCCCCACGCGAACTGGCCGACGCCATCGAGACCCTGCGCGGCGAGATTTCGAAACATCCGGCGGCCCATCCCGACATTTATGCGACCAGCGCCCAAGATGGGGGCGGCATCGCAGCCCTTCGTGGAACACTGGCCGCCCTGGCAGCGCCAGAGTCGATCCGCTAGAGTGCGCCGCCATGAGCAAGACGACCGATAAATCCCGCGAAGCGTGGCTCGCCAAGGCCAAGACACTGTCCGAGGCGCTACCCTACCTTCGTCGCTACGCCGGCAAGACATTCGTCGTTAAATATGGCGGTCATGCCATGGGCGACGACTCGGTCACGGAAACCTTTGCCCGCGACGTCGTCCTGCTGAAGCAGGTCGGCATCAATCCCATCGTCGTCCATGGCGGCGGGCCGCAGATCGGCCAGATGCTGGAACGGCTGAAGATCAAGAGTTCGTTCATCGATGGATTGCGCGTCACCGACCGCGACACCGTCGAAATCGTGGAAATGGTGCTGTCGGGATCGATCAACAAACAGATCGTCGCGGCCATCAACGCCGCCGGCGGCCTCGCCGTGGGGTTATCGGGCAAGGACGGCAACCTTATCCAGGCCCGGAAGCTGAAACGCACGCGCCGCGAGACCGATTCGAATATCGAGAAGATTCTCGATCTCGGTTTCGTCGGCGAGCCGCGTCGAATCAATCCGAAGATCCTCGCGACGTTCGCGGCGTCGGACATCATCCCGGTGATCGCGCCCATCGGAGTCGGGTCGCAGGGCGAAACCTACAACATCAACGCCGATACCGTGGCCGGCGCCGTCGCCGGCGCGGTGAATGCCGCGCGTCTGGTCCTGCTGACCGACGTCGCCGGCGTTCTCGACAAATCCGGGCGGCTCATCTCGGAAATGACCATCGACGAAGCGCGCGGCCTCATCCGCGACGGCACAATCCATGGCGGGATGATACCCAAGATCGAAACCTGTATTTCCGCCGTCGAAGAAAACGCGGAGGCCGCCGTCATCCTCGACGGTCGCGCGCCCCACGCGGTGCTCGTCGAAATATTCACCGAGCGCGGCGCCGGGACGTTGATCAGCGCCGGATGAAATTGGGCACTCGGCTCGCGGCGTTAGCCTCGCGTCAAACGCCGAAGAACTCGAGTTGCCAGGTCATCTCCTCGTCGGTCAGCGGGTAGGCCGAACCCGGCCTGGGCTGCGCGACGGCACGGGGGCTGATGCCGGCCAGCTTCATTTGCAGCTGAGTAGCCACGCGCATGCTTAGCCCGGCCCGCCAAGCCAGAGAAACCATGGCCTTGGCGCTACGCGAGGCGACAATTTGGGTCACGACGGAAGGCGGCAGGTTGGCGCGCACGGCCAGCGCCGCGCTAACAAACACGCGGTCGCCCGCAGCCAGCGACGCCAGCACCGCATCCTCCGTCAACTTGCCGGCACCATGCAGGGCCCGCGCGCGTTCGAGCGGCGTTTCCTCGATCACATCGTCTTCGTCGTCGAAAACCGTTTTTTTCGGTGTGCTGGCAACCCAGCCCGAATCGTCGTCGTCCACCGGCCCGGGTCGCGCGTGCGACCCGCTGGTCTGGGTCGCCGCCCAAGCCGGCTCGTCATCTTCCAGTGGAGTCCCTTTTGGCTTGGTCGGGACCTGCGGCGCCGGCGGGCGACCGGTCCCCGCTCCCGGCGCCTGGGAAACTTCGCCGGGCTTGCGACGAGTGGGCGGTCCCGCCTCCGCGGAACCCGGCTCATTCGGCAGCACCGGGTTACGCCGTCCATCGGGTGACACGTGTTGAACTTGGTTGCTGCCGGACTCTGCCCAATCGGGTTCGCCCTCGCCCGTCGCCGATGCCGGTCCGGCGGGCGAGGGTCTCTCGATCGCGTCCCACTCCTCTTCGCTCTTGGGTTCATTCGCGGGGGCCTTACTTGTCGGCCGCGTCGCGTCGGGTTCGGACGACTCCCGCCCGGGACGGCGGGCGACTTCGGCAGGCTCGGCCAATTCCGTCGGGGCCGCGGATGTCTTTCCCCAGCGCAGCTCGCCATCGGCAGCCAGTCGACGCCGCATCTCCGCGGCGATTTCGCTGACCGTCGTCGAATCGAGGTCCGGATGTTTCTTCAAATGTTCGATGAGATTTTCGGCCACGAAACTGGCCAGCCGCGTTGCCGCGGCCGCCGGAAGTTGGGGACGATGAACAAGCGGTGCATGCCACGCCTCCACGGCGTTGGCCCTGTCGATGATGAAGTCGAGTGTCTCTTCGCGAATCTGCGCGCTGGAATTGGCAAGCAGCACCGCGACCGCCGGCACATCCTCGGTCGCGACGATGGCATCGGAAACCTGCTCGCCCAGTCCGGCGCGCCGCGAGATCGCCCCAAGGGCGCCGCTGGATGGGCTGGCGCCGATAATTTCGAGCAGGTCTTCATCGGTCAACAGCGGCGAAAACTGCAAGACAGGTGCTGCGACTTCCAGGGCGGCGTCGCGGCTGAGCTGCTTAATGACGCTGCGCGGGGCATCGGCGACGTCTTTCAGCGTCTCCGACAGTATTTGGCGTACACGGGTCACCTGGTCGCGCGCCAAAGTCTCCAATACGTCGGTCACGCGCAGTTGAACCTGGCGGCGTTCCTCGGCAGACAAATTCGGGGCCAGGCGTCCGACTTTGCGCACGAGGTTGGAGCGAACCTCCTCACTTTCGTCGCGCGCGAGGATCAAATCGGCCTGAACCGGGGTCTGTGCATTGAGCGCGATCTGGCGGCGCACCTCGGCCGAGGCGTCCCCGGCCAGGTAGTAGAGGATTTCGGGCCGCACATCCTCGCGGGCCGCGAGCTTCCGACGCACTTCGGCGTCCGGGTGCCGCGCCAGCCGCTTGGCTTCATCGTATGAAGATTGCGGGGAATTCGTCATGCCGGATCGTTCCTTGGCTCGCCCGCCGGCGCCAGCGTATAACTGCCCTTGCCCCTGCGCTTGGTGGCATACATGGCGGCGTCGGCGCGAGCGACCAGTTGCTCGTAGCTCTCCGGCCGCTCCGGCCTGTAGATCGCCAGCCCCACGGACAGACCGAGCGGTCGCGCCTCATCCCCCGAATAGGGCTTCAGCTCGGTGGCTAAGGTCAGCAGGCCGAGTGCCTTGGCTTCTCCCCCGGTTTCGTCGGTGTCCTCGAGCCAGAGCGCGAATTCGTCTCCGCCCAATCGGGCAACCAGGTCGCCGACCCGAACCGACCGGGTCAACAAGGCCGCCAAAGCCTTCAGCGCCTCATCGCCGCGTTGGTGGCCGTGGACATCGTTGACCGCCTTGAAATTATCGAGATCGACATAAACCAGGGCACCGGCGCGGCCGATGCGGTTGGCATGCGAAAGGCGACGCTGGGCCTCGCGAATGAAGGTCCGCCCGTTGAGCAGGCCGGTGAGGCCGTCGCGCCGCGACATCTGCACCAGCTTTTCATGGTTTGCCACCTGCTCGTGCGCGATGCCAAGCTGGCCGGCGACGCCGACGAGGAGGTCGCGGTCGCCATCGGCCCATTCGCCGGTTTCGCGCTCGCGCCACAACTGCACGGCGCCGTTCACGGCCTTGCGATACCGCGTGGCGGCCACCAACGCGCGTCCTTCGTCGACGACGGCAACCTGGTCGTCGCGTTCGGCCGCGCCGGGAAGCGCCGTCAATGGCCACGCATCGGCGGGAATCTGTCCATGCTCCGCCGCCGGCACCAACGCGCCGGATGGATCGGCTCGGTAAATGCGGCAGGCGGCGATGCCGAAGGCACGGGTGATGGCGGCGGCGGCGGCCGACAACATATTCGCGGGGTCGAGTTCGTCGCGGATCGTGCGCGCGATATAGCCGAGCAGTCTTTCCCGGTTGCGTGCTTCGGCGAGCGCGGCATCCAGATCGCGCATCTCCGTCACGTCCTTGCAGACGCCACGCGCACCCCGCCAAGCGCCGTCGGGACTGAGGAGCGGCACCGCGGCCGCGTTCAAACAAGCCTCCGTCCCATCGGCGCGCCGGAACCAGAGCTCCATTTGCTGAAGCGGCGAGCGCGTCAGGAAAGGACCGCTTTCGCCCTCGCCCTGATGGAGGACGAATTCCTGAGCCTGGTGGCCGACAAGCTGGTCGGCCCGCCACCCCAACGCCCCCACGGGCGAGACAAACGTGAATTCGCCGGCCGCGTTGGTTTCCCAGGCAAAATCGCTCGATATCTCGACCAGGTCTTTGTAACGACGGCGCGAATCGACCAACGCTTCCCGAAAATTAGCGTCGAGCGTTACGTCGCGGCCCAGGACCAGGGCGCCGGAAAGCACCGGTATGATCATGACCTGGATCGCCGCCTTACCCTTGGCGAGCGCCAAGGTTACGTCGTCGAGGCGGCTGGCGCCGCCGGCGATCACCTCGGCGAGCCCGGCGCCAAGTCCGCCGCCATCGACCGCCTCCGCCAGCGCCGCCCCCGCGCCGTTCGCCAGCCGCACGCGCCCGTCACGCTCGACGAAAATCGCCGGCCCCGGATAGGCGTGGATCAAACCCGGAAGATCAACGGCATCGACCGGCGCCGGCGAAAGCGTGGGTGTTTCGGGTCGGGCGCGCCCCGGCGAAGAAACCACCGCCTGTTTTTCCATGGCCGCCATGATCGCCGTCGTTCCCTTGGGCCGTCAAGCTTCGCCTGGCGTCCCGTTGACATGCCCGGTTGGCTGTCCCATCTTCGCAGCCTTCCCGCGCAAAGCCGCCCCGAGGACATGCCATGAACGACGTTCAGTTGCAGCAAACAATCGAATCCGCCTGGACAACACGCGAATCGATCGGATCGACCACACGCGGCCCAATCCGCGACGCAGTGGAGGCCGTGCTGGACGGTCTTGATGCCGGGCGGTTGCGCGTGGCCGAAAAAAGCGATGGCCAGTGGCAAGTTCATCAATGGCTGAAAATGGCGGTGCTTCTGTCGTTCCGGCTTTCGGAATCGGTGCCCATGCCCGGCGGCGCCATCGATCCGTCGCGCGGGCCGAGCGGTTGGTTCGACAAGGTTCCCCTGAAATTCGCCGGCTGGACCGAGGCGAGATTCCGCGAGGCTGGCTTCCGCGCCGTTCC
>CANFCX010000103.1 GCA_947445225.1 Rhodospirillales bacterium | reverse complement strand
GGTGAACGTCCCTGGCTGGGTGAACTTGAGGATGCTATTGTCGGTCACGGCGTATCACTCCTTTGCTGGAGAAGTGGAGGCGTCGAACACCCCCACGATACGCCGCCTTACCCCGTCACGCCGTCACCAACTTCCGCGCATAGCTCTTGAAGCTTTCGACAAGGAAGGTCTGCTCTCACGCGGCACCCTCCCGCTAACAGGTCGAGCCCCACACACCATTCCGATCGTCACCAATCTGGTGAGTCTGCCCGAGCACAGCCGCCTCGACGCGGTTACTGCAAGACTTGCCAATTGGCTTGCTCGACACGCCCATGTTCCGCAAGTCCTCGGCTGGGTCGCGCGGAAAGGAGGACGTATCCATCCTCATTTGCGGACCATGCTACTTCACCGACTGGCGGACCAACCAACCGCCAAGAATCCTTTGCTTGATATCCCCGCCCGGCTCCGCCTTCTGTGGACAGTGCTCCTTTTTTCACAGCCCGACGACCATGAAGGTCCACTTTGGTCTATGGATCTGCTTAAGAATGCGAAAACAGACCATGAAAGAGCCTTTGTCGAAAACACGCTCCTTGAGAACCTACGGCCACGACTTGTGGCTAAACCAGGACCATCGTCCCGGCTGGGATTCCGGAAATTTGACGATCCGACCGCGCCCCTGACGCCGCTCGATGAATGCGCCCATCTGGTTCTGAAGCTTGGCGACAGCGACTATAGACCGCGAAAAGTACGAATATCAGAGCATTCTGATCTTTTAAGAAAGCACGCTTTCCAACTAACGGACTACCTACTTCGTGCCACGGAACTGCTCCAACTCAACGAGGAAGGTTTCAATCTGGCTGAGTTCTACAGGCCGGCAATCGAAGACCACGAACAGAACCGCCTTCGAGACGATTGGACGGAACTCATCGATTGGGTTCGTGACAGCTATTTTGCGCTCGTTAACTTCAACGGGCAGGCTTCAGTCCTATTGCAACGTTGGCTCGGATTTAGCCATGATCTTTTTAAGCGTTTGGTATTGCACGTTTTGACCGAAGATGAGACCGCGAACATCGAATTGGCTCGCGGCATTCTCCTTTCCGGGGAACCACTCGGCCTCTGGAACCGGCGGATTCATCACGAGCTACTCGTCTTTCTCCGAGAGGCCGGCCATCGCATTCCGAAACCTCTTCTTGGCGACATTATCGCGGAGATAAGGAAGGGCCCGCCATTAGATCCGAAGGCGGACGGGAATAGCGACGAAGTAGTATTACGTCGAAGGTGGTCAATTGGCCTACGGTTTCTCAAATTGGCCGCTGCCGGAGTGGCCCTCGACCTTGAGGCGCGGGCACTCGCCGAGGCAGCCCGCCCCGCACAAGGTGTACAGCTGGAGCGTGACGAGTTCCTGTCATGGTCCGGCGCCGCGCGTTGGATGTCGCCGACAGATGCCTATCCACTAGGCCAATCGAAGCCAAACCTCACTGCACTTGTCGAAACCCTGCGCAGGGCGGATCCAAGCGCCGATGAGTTTGAAGCGATCGCGCTCGTGCGCCCGTGCGCGGCATACCTCGCTCTTCAGCAGATCGCAGCGCAGCAGACGTGGCCGCCGGAATATTGGCAAAGGCTCCTTTGGGTTGCGGCTCATCGAATGCGGGAGAAGAAGCTCCGTCCGCACAGGCAGCGCAGTCTCGCCAATCTCCTTGCGACCGCTCCACTGAGCCTGTTTTCGGCGATCAACAACGCGGCTGCCGATTTCATCGAGAATTTTGCAAACACTTGCCCTAATGAGGACGAAAGTTTGTTCGGCCGGCTCTGGGCCCTTGCTTGGGCTGCCACTAAGGATACCGGACAAGCGGCCGAAGACGATGTACTGGCACAAGCCCTGAACAGCGCACCCGGCAAACTTGGTGAAGCGGCCATGCACCGCCTCTGGAAATATTCACCGCAAGCGTCCGGCGGTCTGCCTGAGCCGATCGCGACCTACTTCAACGCAATTGCCACCAGTTCTTCCGGTCATCTGGCGCGCATCATGCTTGCCACGCAGCTATCGAATTTGTTTGCGATTGACCCTTCTTGGGTCGGGAGAAATCTCTTGCCACAGATGAAGTGGCAATTCTCAACTGAAGCGCGCGACCTCTGGTCTGCCTATGCATGGTCCGCATCGGCTGGCCCCAATCTACTTGCCGCCTTCAAGCCAGACTTCCTCACGGCGCTGGGCCATTACGAGAAAATAGGACAACAGCGCTCCAACCTTGTCCATCTGTTTGCCGCAATTTGTCTCGCGGAGCCGGCGGCATTCACCAAGAGTGAAGTGCGGGAGGCGATTCAGCAGCTACCTGATGCCGGTCTCTGCGACATCGCATATTTCATGGAAGAACAACTCACGGGAGACCTTGAGAACCGGGCCACTATATGGCGAGACAAGATTTTCCCTTGGCTAAGACGCTCTTGGCCGACTGAGCGCAACCGAAATACAAAATCAACGTCATTAGCCCTGGTAGGGTGCCTGCTGAATGCCGGCCAAGCCTTTCCTGAGGCGGTCGCATGGGCATCAGACTTTCTACGACCGGGCACCGACCAAATTCTTGGAAGTGTCCGGGAGAGCGAGGTCCAAACGCGGTTCCCTGATGCCACTCTGGATATGCTGGCGAAGATCGTGCCGGAAGGTCAGATCCAACCGTGGGAGGCCCATTCAGTCCGGGAGATTCTGAACGAAATGAAGGCGAAGAAGCCTGACATCGAAACAGACCCACGATTTGTATCGCTGCTGCGACGACCCACTATCTAGTCTAGGCGTGGACGCGGGTGGTTGGAGACAAAGGCCCGCACAGAGCCGCGTCGTCATTGGCGGTGTCGTTCACCCGCTTGTCCACCGGCCACAACATCATATCGTCGGACGGATAGGGCTTGAGCACCGCCCGGGCGCGATCCGGCGTCGCGGGCGTCTCCCCCAGCCAGGCCGGCCAATCCGCCTCGGACAAGATCGCGGGCATGCGGGCGTTGATGGTGCTCATCAATTCGTTGGCGGGCACTGTGACGATGGTGCAGGCGGCGATCGACCCGCCCTCCTCCGCCCACAATCCGGCCAGCACACAAAGCCGCCGCTTCATCCGCGCCACCGCATAGGGCGGCTCGGGGCCCGGCCGCCATTCGTAATAACCATCGGTGACGATCAGGCAACGGCGGCCCTGCCGCCAGGCCGGTTCGGTGTCGATGGTTTCGGCGGCTTGGTTGAAGGAACCGGGCGCCGGATCGAGGCCCCAGCGCAAGGCGCGCGCGCCGCGCCCGCCATGGCTATCGCGCAGCACGGCCAACACCTCCCGCCCCGGCGCGATGTTCCAGGACGGCCGCCAAGCGGGTGCCGCCGCCAGGGCCAGCGCCGCGGCGATCGCGTCCGGATCGGCGAAAAGCCGGATACGCTGCGTCAAGAAATCCGCTTGAACTGCTTGCCGAGCTGAAGACCCTGGCGCTGATAGGACGACCCGATGCCCACGCCATAGAGTTTGTCGGGCAAAGCGGTCAGCCTTTCATATTGCAAGCGGCCGACCGCCTGGCCGTGTTCGATCAGGAACGGAACCTCGTGCGATCGGACCTCAAGCACCGCGCGCGATCCGGCGCCGCCGGTGCCGGCATGGCCGAAACCGGGATCGAAGAAGCCGGCGTAATGCACGCGAAATTCACCCACGAGCGTGTCATAGGCGACCATCTCAGCGGCGTGGTCGGGGGGCACGTTCACCGATTCCTTCGACGACAAAATGTAGAAATCGTCCGGGCTTAGGATCAGGCCGGTGCCCGCGCGCACGCGCACCGCCTCCCAATAATCGAAAGGGTCGTAGAAATCGACCTTGTCGACGTCCACCGTGTCGGTATCGCGCCGCGCGCGATAACCGACGACGCCGTCGGCCCCGTCGGGCACGAGGCTGACGCCGAGCACAACCGAACCGCCGGCGATGGCATCGGCCTGTCCGCCCTCGACCAGCGCCTCTTCCTCATGCAGCTTCTTCAGCGCGCGTTCACCCAACACCGGGGAGCCGCGGCGCAGGCGAAGCTGCACCAGCCGCGAGCCCTGGCGCACCACCAGGCTGAACCCGCGCGGCGAAATCTCGGCGTAGAGGGGACCTTTGTAACCTTCGCGGATGCGGTCGAATTCGCCGCCGCCATCGGTGATGACGCGGCAAAACACATCGAGCCGGCCGGCGGAACTCTTCGGGTTAGCCATGCCCGACAGCCGCTTGCCGAGCCTGAGCGATTCCAGCAGCGGCACGATGTAGACGCAGCCCTTCTCCAGCACCGCGCCCTGGCGCAGATCGATCTCGTGCATGCCGAGGGTCTCGACGCGCTCGCGCACGCTGGCGGCGCGGCCGGGCAGGAAACTCGCGCGCACGCGATAGGCAACGGCGCCGAGGCGCAAATCGAGGCTCGCCGGCTGGATCTGCTTTTCGTCAAGATCGGGGCCGGCGATGGCGCCCTCGCCGATCAAGGCGCGCAACTCCTGCGACGGCAGGATTCCTGTCGAAAATCTTAGTTCGGGTGCCGGCTCGGACAAGGTCGCGTCTTCCGCAATAACCAAAGGTGCCGGACGATACCGGCTGATGCCGGGCGCTTCAATCGGTTATGCCGGCTAACGTCCGCGGAGCTCGGCGCCCCAGGCGGAAAGCCGCGCCGCGATGGCCGCGTCCTCGGGCGTCCCCTCGCGCAGCAGATCGCGGCGGCCGCCCGGATCGCCGGCAAGGTCGAACAAAGCGCGCCTGCCGGTGTCCAGCACCAAAAGCTGGTGGCGTTCGTCGCGGATCGTCCAGCCATTGTTGCGCGCCAGGCCCGGCTCGCCAGTCCGGTATTCGGCATAAGCCCAGTTCCGCGGCGGGTCGGCGGGGGATCGGAGCAGCGATTTGAAACTGAAGCTGTCTTCGGCGGCGACGCGCGGGATGCCGGCGAGATCGGCGATCGTCGCGTAAAGATCGGTGGTGTTGACCGGCGCCGCCTCGCGTTGACCGCGCCGGGTCACGCCGGCCCCGGAAACGACCAGCGGCACGGTTATGCCGCCGGGAAAAAGCGTGCCCTTGGCGTTGTTCGGACCATAGGGAAGCTGCGCCACCCGCGGGGGTGTGCCGTTATCGCCCAGGAACATCACGATGGTCTCGGCGCGGACGGCCGGCGGCAAGGAGTCCAGAAGCCGGCCCAATTCATGATCAAGCGCCTCCAGCGCGGCGAAATAATAGGGCCGCGGATCGGCCTGGATGGCGGCGTAGGAGTCCGGCGGCGCCCGCGAAACCAGCTCCGCCGGCGGTGCGTGAAACGGCACATGCGGCGCGGTGTAGGCGAGCCACAGGAACCAGGGCGAGGCTCGGCCGTCGAGCCAGCCGATCGCTTCGTCGGTCAGCACGGTGGTGGCGTAACCCTCGACCTCGCGGGTAATGCCGTTGGTGGTCAACGGCACGGCGTAGTAATCGCGCAGCTCCCCGATCAGCACGCCGGAATAATGGCCGACACCCATGCGGCCGGGATTGTTCGCGCCGCCATTCAGGCTGTCGCCCAAATGCCATTTGCCGATGACGGCATGGTCGTAGCGCAAAGGCGCCTGTTCATCGAGCAATTGGTGCAGCGAGATTTCGCCCAGGCCAATGCCACCGGCGCGAGCGCGCGGGGCCACGGCCTGCAACACCCCGGTGCGGAAACCGTAACGGCCGGTCAGGATCGTCGCCCGCGTCGGCGAACACACCGGTTGCGACCAGGCATTGTCGAAAACCAGGCCGTCGCGGCACAACGCCTGCAATACCGGCATCGTGGGTTTGGTCGCGCCGAGGGCGTGGCACGGACTCACATCGAGCCCCATGTCGTCGGCGATCACCAGCAGGATGTTGGGCGGAAGTGGCGCTGCCGTTTGCGCCCAGGCCCCCGTCGCAACCAGCGCGGCGACAAAGGTGGCGAGGCCAAATCGCGACAGAGTCCGGATCATGTCAAACCTCCACCGCCGCTCAACGCGGGGGCGGTCCCGCGCGCGGGTCGTCGATGCCCAAGCCGCCGGGCCGCGGCGGCGGACCGGGCGGCGGGCCGGCACGCGGCAACGCGGCATCCACGGTGCCCCGGAAGCAGCCGACCGTGTAGGGATATTCATGGGTGAAATGATAGTGGTAGATCGCGCGCCGCGCGCCGTCCCACACGATGTCATGGCTGTGGCCGTGGCAGGAATCCAGATCGGCGTTGGTCACTTCCCGCCCGTTCTCCTCGAGCGGACCGAGGATACCGAAACCATCGAGCGCGAAGCCGATCGGCGCGGCGGATGGGCCCGTGCCCAGGCAAGGCGAATAATCGTGATAATGGTACTGGCCCGAACGCTCGGGATGGCCGTTGCACAGGTCCTGGATCTCATGGGCCGGCGCGTCGCGCCCCTGCGCATCCAACGCGTTGAAGATGGCGGCACCCGACAGGGCGATTCCGATCATGCCCATCGGCACGCAGCTTGGTTGCGGCGCGAAGGTGGGGTTGGCCGGCACGTTCAGCAATGTCGTCTGCGCGCGGATGGCGTTGGGGTTGCGGTCGTAGCGATAGGCCGGATCGTCGCGGCCGATCGGATAGATGCCGGTCGGATGATTGGGCAGGTTGTTGGCGCGGACGATGCGCCTGCCGCCCTCGATCGAGACGGCAATGGCGGCGTTGGGCCACGACACCTTGCCGACGACGACGTGCTTTTCCTTGGGATCCCAGGTCTGACCCTTGATCCACGGACCGGCAACCTGGGCCCCGCCCCCGCCGAATCGGGTCACGCAGGAAAAGACCTGCCCGGCCAGCGGCCTGTCGCTAACCCGGCCGTCGCCGAGCGGCAGCAGCGCATCATGGGCCGTCGCCGGCAGGCCGACCGCCACGACAGCAAACCACGCCAAGACCGCGGGAAACTTCATGGCATCAGAATGCCGCCGCCTTCGCCATCGGTCAAATGCTGCCCGCGCCAATTTTTCGCGTTCTTTTCCCGGTGGAGGGAGAACACCGCCGGAATTAGAATTGCCTCGACATTCGCGAAAGACTTCCCTGGGAGGATTTTGACGATGCGCAGGCTCTCCTATGCAGCGGCGGCGTTGATGGCGGGTGGGATTCTGTTTGCGGGCCCGGCCCTCGCCGATTCCATCGACGGCAATTGGTGCGCAACGAAGGGCGTCCGCTTCCTGTCAATCGACGGACCGAAAATGGTGACGCCCGGCGGCAAATCCATCGCCGGCCACTATTCACGGCACGATTTCGTCTATACCGCCCCGGCCGGCGAGATCGAGGCCGGAAAGGTCGTCAACCTGCACCTCGTCAACGAGCAGACGGTGTTGCTGGAGCATGACGGCCTGAAAGAGCCGGAGGTCTGGCTTCGCTGCGCCAGCCGGCCGGTGGCTTAGCCGCATTTCGCCAAGAAAAAAGGGCGGCCCGAAGGCCG
>CANFCX010000102.1 GCA_947445225.1 Rhodospirillales bacterium | reverse complement strand
CTTCCGGGGCGATGGTCATGAAACCGGCGATGCCGCACATCGATCAGGCCGCCAAGCGTTGGAACAAGTCGAGATAGCGGCGCACCGCGGCACTCTCGGTAAAGGCGGCTTCGTAAGCGGCGCGGCCTCCCGCGGCAAGACGGCGGCGCAAATCCGCATCGCCGCTCAGGCGCCGAAGCGCCGCCGCCAGTCCAACGGAATCCTCGACCGGGACCAACAAACCGTTTTCTTCGGATGTGATCAGCTCCGCCGGGCCGCGGCTGGCCGCGGCGATCACCGGGCGGTCCCTTGCCCAAGCCTCGATCACGACATTGCCCAAAGGCTCCTCGCGCGCCGGCACCACCACGATATCGGAGGCGGCGTAAAGCGCGCCGGTATCGTCGCGCCAGCCAAGAAAACGCAGGCGGTCGGCGATTCCGAAGGACGCCGCCAGCCTCTCGAGATCGGCGCGTTCCGCCCCCTCCCCGGCCAGCCACAAAAAAGCGCCCGGCACCTCCGCCATCGCCGCGAGCAAGACGTCGAAGGCCTTGTTCCGATGCAAGCGTCCGAGCGCGAGCAACACCGGCGCGTTCTCTGGCGTGTCCAGCGATTGGCGGGCCAGGGGCGCCGCACTTTCGGTCGCGGCGAAATTGTGGGCCAGATGCAGCCTCTCGGCCGGCCAGCCGC
Organism: Rhodospirillales bacterium; assembly: GCA_947445225.1. Lineage (GTDB taxonomy): Bacteria > Pseudomonadota > Alphaproteobacteria > CACIAM-22H2 > CACIAM-22H2 > SHVT01. Next base: position 6,794 of record CANFCX010000102.1, on the reverse strand, counting down.
GCTCGCGCACATAATCCGCGACGTTCCGGGTGTTGGCGATCAGATGGTGACAGTGCCGGTAGTATTTCAGGTCGTAGTACCCACCAAGCCGCCCGATATGCACGAACTCACCCTTGGGAACAAAACGCGTCGCCCGGCTCATCCAGCTCAACACGATCTTCGGCCGATAACGCTCGATCTCTCGCCGCATCGCCATCCCGGTCCACGGGTCGAGCCAGCCGCCAAAGCGCAGTTCCACCGGCTCGATGCCCGCCGCGCGCAGCAACGCCGCCCGTACCGGATCGCGCCGGATAACAACGCGCTGGTCCAGCCCGGCGCCGGCCAGCGCCGGCACGAGCCGGGAGAAAAAAGCCTCGGCGCCGCCGTGCGGCGCCCCGGCCATCACCTGCATCACGCGCAAACCCGGCGGCGCGAGGCCGGTCATTCCTTTTCCAACCGCGCCCGGAGATGCGACAGCAAGGGATAAAGTCCGGCGAACAAGGCTATCAGGAAGCCGTGATACCCTTCGCGATAACCGTGACGGCCGATATAACATTTGAAGAAACGCGTGAATAGCCGCCTAAGGTTGCCGGCAAAGGAACCGATGTCGCCGGAATCGCGCAGATCGCGGGCGCGCGCCGCGCTATACCGATCGAGCCGCCGCAGCATGTCGGAAATGTCGCGGTCGACGTAATGAATCATCGGGTTCCTGAGCGTGCCGCGCTCACCCTTCAACGCGACCGATGGGTGGATCCGCTGACGCCCCCAGACCTTGCCGCCCTTGGCGAAAAGCCGGGTCGTCGCCTGCACGCCCCAAGCGCCGCCCCAGCCGTGGCGAACCAGCTTCTCCCCAACATAGTTGTCGAACGGGATCAAGAAACAACCCTTATCGGTCGCGGCGATGGAGTCGCGGATTTCGGCGGCCAACGCGGGGGTCACCCGTTCATCGGCGTCCACTTCCAAGATCCAATCGCCGGCGCAGGCGGCGATGCCGGTGTTGCGGCGGTCGCCCTCGATATCCCAGGCGCCTTCGACGAGCTTGGCGCCGCGGGCAAGCGCGATGGCGCGCGAGCCGTCGGTCGAACGGTCGAGGACAACGACCAACTCATCGGCGAAGGCGAGCGCGGCCAGGCATTCCGCGAGCCGCCGTTCCTCGTTGCGCGCGACCACGAGCGCCGAAAGGCGGGGTTTGTTCATGCGGCTCGTCTCCACAGCTCCACCGCTTCCCGCTCCGCCGAGTCGACACTCAGGCTATCCATCAGACTGTCGGCGCTGCGGTGGTCGTAACCGGGGCCGCCGACCAGCGCCTCATAGGGAAGCGCGGTGCGCGCCACGGCGGTGCGCCGTCCCCACGGGGCATAGTGTTCGGCGCGGCTTGGACCGAATAGGCCGAGGGTCGGGATGCCGGCGGCGGCGGCCATGTGCATGAGCCCGGAATCGTTGCCCACGAAAAAAGCGCAGCGGGCGAGACAAGCCGCCGCCAGGGGCAAATCGAGTTTCCCAACCAAATCGATGACACGATCCCCCGGCAGGTTTTCGATGACGCCGCGCGCCATCGCGGTTTCGCCGGGGCCGCCGAAGACCGCGATCCGCGCGCCCGGAAGGATACCTCCAGGTGCGGTGAGCCGGTTCGCGAGCGCCACGAAATTCTCCGCGCGCCAGCGTTTACCCCGCCAATTCGCCGTGGGGGCCAGCGCCAGCACCGGCGGCGCGGGCATAAGCGCCGCGGCGGCTTCGCGCTGCGCGGCGTTCGTCCACAGCCGCGGCGCCGGCGGCGGGGCCAGGTTCAGCGCGCGCGCCAGCCATTCGACCCGGTGCAACGAATCGTCGCGCCCACGCGGCACGTGGCGTGCGCCCGCGCGCAACAGCCAGGCCAGGGCCGAGCCACGGAGATCCACGACCATGTCCCACGAGGTCCCCGCCGTTTCCGCCCACAATTTCAGCCAATGCAGGCCGCCCGCGCGTTTCGTCACCGGGATAATCCGATCCGCCGCCGGAAACGCGGCGAACAGCGACGCCGCCGGCGCCCCGCACGCAATGGTGAAGCGAGCCCGCGGATGGGCGTCGGCGAGATGGCCGAGCAGCCCCGTGGACAACACGGCATCGCCGATTCGGGTCGCGGTGACGAACAGAATCTTCATCGCGGCGGTTCAAGAAACCGTCGGCGCCCGTGGTCGCCGTGGAGCGCAAGTCTTGCCAAGCATGCGCGCCGTTCCTACCTTCCCTCTCCACACCCCGCAAGCCTTTGCCGGGAATTGCAATGACCGCACCTTCATACACGCCCCTAACCCATCGCGGCGTGTTGGCCGTCGGCGGCGCCGACCGCGTGGCTTTTCTCCAGGGCCTGCTGACCAACGACGTGGCCAAGGCCGGCCCCGGCCGCGCCCTCTATGCCGGTTTTTTGACCGCTCAGGGGAAGTTTCTCCACGATTTGTTCGTGGCCGAATTGGGCGAGCGCCTGTTGCTCGATTGCGAATCGGCCAGACGAGCGGAGCTGCGCGTGCGGCTATTGCCCTATCGCCTGCGCGCCAAGGTCGAACTCGCCGCCGACGACACCCTTGCCGTCTTTGCCCTGTACGGCGATGGCGCGCTTGCGGCCCTGGGACTGCAGGACGAACCCGGGCGGGCGCAGCCCTTGGGCGGCGGGGTTGTTTTTGTCGATCCTCGGCTAATAGCGGCGGGCGCGCGGGCGATCTTATCGAAGGACGAAACCGCGACTCTCGAAAAGGCGGGTTTCAGGCCGGCGCCAATCGAGACCTATGAGCGCCACCGGCTCACCCTGGGGTTGGCCGAGGGCAGCCGCGATCTGATCGTGGATAAGGCCCTGATCCTGGAAAACGGTTTCGACGAATTCAACGGCGTGGATTGGCAGAAGGGTTGTTACGTCGGCCAAGAAGTGACCGCCCGCATGAAATACCGGGCTTTGTCGAAAAAACGGCTGCTGCCGGTTCATCTCACCGGGCCGGTGCCGGCGCCGGGAACGCCGGTCCTTCTCCACCCGGCCGGCGGCGGAAAGCCGGAGGAGGCCGGCGAAATGCGATCGGCCACCGATGGAATCGGCCTTGCCCTTTTGCGGCTCGAGGCGGTGGAAAAGGCCGCGAGCGACCCCAACGCGGCGCTCAAGGCGGGCGAAACCAGCATTGTTCCCGCTTCGTTTCCAGAATCGCCCCCCGATCCGGCTATCCGTTAGCTACTTCCGTTGACTTGACCATACCGGAACCGGGGCGTATCGTTTGATTAAGACGAATGGATAATTTTTCGTTAAGGCCATTTCCCTCGGCAGAATGCCGAAGAAAGGCGGGCATCAGATGCCAGTCAACGTTACGGACGCCATTGTAGGCCGCGCCGCGAACCGCGCGACGGTACGCGCTCGCGAAGCCGAACAGGTACAAGCCACCGAATCATCGAGCCGCAACGAGCCGAAGACCTCGGCCGAACGCGCCGTCGACGCTTCGACCTCCGCGCGCACCGAACGCGCCAAACGCGTCGAGTCGAGCCCGGATTCGGGTCGCAGCGAGCTTCCCGAAAAACGCACCAACGACGGTCCGGCGAGCGGCAACGGCCAATCGAACTCGATCCTCGACGCCAATCGCGGCCGGAACGTTAATATCAGCGCCTGACGCCGCGATCTCATTCAAGTTTGGCGGGCCGGTTCGAAAGAACCGGCCCGTTTGTTTTTAGGCCCGCTGACCGTGGCTCCGCAGCCTTCCCAAGATCGCCGCGGCAATAAGCACGACGCCCAGGAATATTTTCAGCGCCGCCGCCGGCAGCAATCCGACAAGCACACCCCCAAACGCCGCGCCCAGAATCGAACCCAGCCCCATGGGCAACGCGACGGCGCGAAGCGCGGCCCGGCCGGGAAGGGCGCCGAGCCGGCCATAACGCCAAAGTCCGCTCGCCACGGTCGCGAGCGAGATCATCAGGCTTGCCGTGCCCGCCGTGCGGATGTCGGCGCCGTAAATGAACAGCAGCGTCGGGATCAGCAATTCGCCGCCGGCGACGCCGAGCAGAGCCGCGATGGCGCCGATGACGAAGCCCAAACCGAGTCCGCTGATCGCCAGCGTCGCGCCATCGCGCGGGAGCAGAGCCCCGGCCGCGGCCGGAAAAAATGCCTCGGCCACGAGAAGCAGGCCAATGCCGGCAAGCAGCGCGGCGATGGCGGCTTCGAGACGGCGATCCGAAAGCCGCGTCAGCATCCGTGCCGACCAGCGCGCCCCGAACATGCCGCCGATGCCCAACGCGACGATTTCAATGGTGTGCGGCGCCACGGAAGCGAGCGACAGCGTGCCCGCCCGTATCGCAAGCGAGGCAACAAGCGTGATCAGGCTCACGATCAGGTTCATCGGCACGGCCGCACGCGCCGAATAGCCGAACACGGACATCAGGACAGGCAGCCGGAATTCGCCGCCACCCAATCCGATCAGACCCCCGAGGATCCCGATGGCCCCGCCCGCGGCGACGGCAACCGCCGGCCGCCGCCGGCCGCCGCCATCATCCGACGTTACGTCCATGGCCGCTACGGCGAGGCCGCCCGGCCCGCGTTAACGCCCGCGGGCCGTCCTGCCCGGCCGGCTCTTCTTGGCCGGGCCGCCTTTGCGGCGGGCATTGGCCTTAGGCGGCGCCGCCTTGGCTTTCTTTGCCGCGGGTTTGGCCGCCGGCTTCTTGGCTACCGGTCTGGCCTTAACCGCGCCCGGGCGCGACTTGGCGGCGGCGCGACGCGCGGCGGGCTTGCGCGCCACCGGTTTTGCGACCTTCTTGGCGACCTTCACCGGGGGCGCCTTGGCCTTGCGCGGCGCCGAGGGTTTAGGCGCCGCGATGCCCCCGGGAGCGGTCGCCAACGCGGCCTGGGCGGCGGCGAGCCGGGCGATCGGCACCCGGTAGGGCGAGCAGGACACATAGTCCAGCCCGACCGCGGCACAGAAATAAATCGATGCCGGATCGCCGCCATGTTCGCCGCAAATGCCGAGCTTCAGGTTTGGCCGCGCCTTGCGTCCACGGTCGGCCGCCATCGCGATCAGTTGGCCGACGCCTTCGACGTCGAGGCTGACGAACGGATCGACCGCCAGAATCTTCGCGCGCTGATAGGCATCGATGAAAGACGCCGAATCGTCGCGCGACAACCCGAAGGTCGTTTGCGTCAGATCGTTGGTGCCGAAGCTGAAGAACTCCGCCCCCGCCGCGATTTCGCCGGCGCACAGCGCGGCGCGCGGCAACTCGATCATGGTGCCGACCTGATAGTCGAATGTGGCGCTTTCGGCCCGCGCCACCGTCTTGGCCACGCCGTCGACCAGCGCCTTCATCAGGTCCATCTCGGCCTTGGTCGCGACCAGCGGGATCATGATTTCCGGCTTCACGGGTTTGCCGGTTTCGCGCCCGACGGCGATCGCGGCTTCGGCGATCGCTCGCACCTGGGTCTCGTAGATCTCGGGATAAGTGACCCCCAACCGGCAGCCGCGATGCCCCAGCATGGGGTTTACTTCCTTCAGCCGCTCCGCCCGGGCGCGGATGGTGGCGATGTCGCGCCCGGTCGCCGCCGCCAATTCGGCCATTTCGGCGTTGCTGTGAGGCAGGAACTCATGCAGGGGCGGGTCGAGCAGCCGGATGGTGACGGGCAGGCCCTCCATGATCCGGAACAGCTCGACGAAGTCCTGGCGCTGCATCGGCAGGATTTTCTCAAGCGCGCGGCGGCGACCCTCGCCGTCATCGGCCATGATCATCTCACGCACGGCGAGAATCCGCTCGGCGTCGAAGAACATGTGTTCGGTCCGGCACAGCCCAATGCCCTCGGCGCCGAATTCGCGAGCGGCGCGGGCATCCGTGGGCGTCTCGGCGTTGGCCCGCACGCGCAGCCGGCGAAAGCCGTCGGCCCACCCCATGAGTGTTCCAAAATCGCCGGAAAGCACCGGCTGAATCGTCGGCACGGTGCCCAGCATGATTTCGCCCGTGCTGCCGTCGATCGTGATCCGTTCACCTTCGCGCACGGTGGCCTGGCGTGTCGTCAAGGTCCCGGCGGCGTAATCGATGCGCAGTTCGCCGGCGCCAACGACACAAGGACGGCCCATGCCGCGAGCAACGACGGCCGCGTGGCTGGTCATGCCGCCGCGTGTGGTGAGGATGCCGCGCGCCGCGTGCATGCCGTGAATGTCCTCGGGGCTGGTTTCGACCCGCACGAGCATTACGCTTTCCCCCTTGGCCGCGCGAACCTCCGCGGCTTCCGCGGTGAAGGCGACGACGCCCGAAGCCGCGCCCGGCGAGGCCGGCAGGCCCCGCCCGATGACCTGGCGTTGCGCATCGGGATCGAGCCGCGGATGCAGAAGCTGGTCGAACGAGCCGGGTTCGATGCGGCGAACCGCATCGGCCTTGCCGATCAATCCCTCCCGCACCATGTCGACGGCGATTTTGATCGCGGCCTGGGCGGTGCGTTTTCCCGAGCGGGTCTGCAACATGTACAGCCGCCCCTTTTCCACGGTGAACTCGATGTCCTGCATGTCGCGGAAATGGGCCTCCAGGCGCTCGCGGACCTTGGCCAGTTCACCGAAAACCCTCGGCATCGACTCTTCCATCGAGGGCAAAGGCGAATGGTTGGCGGCCTTGCCGGCTATGGTCAGTTGCTGCGGCGTGCGGATGCCGGCGACCACGTCTTCGCCCTGGGCGTTGACCAGGTATTCCCCGTAGAAAATTCGCTCGCCCGTGGACGGATCTCGGGTGAAGGCCACGCCGGTCGCACATTCGGCGCCCATATTGCCGAACACCATGGCCTGAACGGTCACCGCCGTGCCCCAACTTTCGGGAATACCGTGCAGGCGGCGATAGGT